>JAGGXQ010000072.1 GCA_021162925.1 Nitrososphaerota archaeon | reverse complement strand
CTTCTGCGTCATCAACCCGTTATAAGATCGTGGGCGGGCTTTTAAGGTTTTCATTCGGGCATCCGGATGGATATGTAGTGTAGCTCGACTATGCCCCTGTCGTTTACCATCACGCCGTAGTTGTAGAGCTCGCCTTCAACCCACTTCAGGACCTTGTCCGTCTCTCCCTCCCATCTGGTTGCGAAGCCCTCGGCCAAGGACAGGACTTGCTCCCTGTCGGCCTTGGTCACGAAGACCGCCTGCCCATCTAGGAAGGATACGTTGGGGTTCATGCCTTCTGGCTCCAGCACCTTAAAGCCGTGAGACTCGAAGACCCTCTCGACTTCGCCCACCCTCTCCGAGAGGGGGAGCTTCTTCCCGATGAGCTCCTCCCCGGCGACCTTGCTCAAGTAGCTCGAAAACGCCTCTTCGACCGTCTGCCCCAGCCCTATGTAGTACTTGCCCGTGAACGTAGCACCGACCACCGCTATGACGCCCATCTCGCTCACGACCCCTCCGCTGGCCTTCGTGTAAACGGGTATCACGTAAACGTCGTGCCCCCCTATCGTGTAAAGTATCCTGTCGCCTATCCTAGGGGTTGCGAGCAGGGTCTCGAGCTTTGCGTAGTCAGGGTTCTTCTTCAGGGCCTCGAGCACGCCCGCAGGCCCCAGGAGCTTTATCTTCGAGGTCTCGGGGACCTTGTAGAAGTAAAGCTCGCCAAGGTACGGGTAGTCGTTCCTGACCACCACGTATCCCGCCAGGTTCTTCCCCCCGGCACCCCTGAGCTCTAGCGAAAGGAGGCCGACGAATTCCGGGGCCTTAAAGCCGGGAGGCCTTGATATTATGTAGTAGGTGTTCAGGCCTTCGGGAACCTCGTAAAACTTGCTCGATGCTATGAAGTCCAGGGGATCGGTTACGTGGTAGAAGTTATACATGTCGACCCTCCACTCGAACAGCTCCTCCGGATACCTGAGCTGATCCCTAAGCCAACTAGGCACTTCGGTGATAACGTAGTCTCTATAGGCGTCTTTGAGCATGTTGCTGAAGAAGTCGTCGCCTAGCGCTATTATCTTCACGTCCCCGTTATAAACGTCGATCAACGCGTATCCGAAGAGCCTCTTCATGGGGTTCCCGACGCTCCAAGGGACCTTCTCCGTATCGAGCCTCCATATGAGCGGTACCAACCAGTAGGTGTTTTTGCCGTCCGTAACCGGATACGCGTCGACGTACCTACCTTGATCGGGGTAGAAGAGCTCGAAGTACGGCATGAGCAGGCTTATCCTCTGGTGTATGTCTCTGTACCTTATCACGTGGACCGTCCGATCCCTGAATGCGAAGAAGAAGTTCGGCTCGAAGAACCAGCTCAAGGGCGGGGAGACGTCTATTCCACCCTTACCTTGGTACATATGCCCTCCGACTTCAGGACCTCTACCCTTCCCCTTCGGGAACGCAACCCAGGTATCCCTGAACAGGCCCCCTTCGCCATAATAGACCATCCTCTGCTTGAAGAACTCGCTGCTATCGACCACCTCCCCGGTGTGGGCGTCGAGCATGAAGAACCCGGTCGGGGCGTGGGTGTAGTAGACGTGCTCGTTGTACCATACGTCCTCGGAGGTAACGGTTGGGGGTAGCTTGAGCGTTACGGAGGCGCACCAGTAAAGGCTGCCGTTGAACCTCAGGATGTCGGAGTCCTCGAAGTCAAGGTAAGGGATCAGGCCTATCTCGGGCTTCAGCTTGCTGAACGCTGCCTCCCAGTCCCAAAGCCTCGTCTTGTCCAAGAGCGTGAGGTCGATGGTGCTGTTCTTCGAAGGCATGGCCGGAGGCGTGTAGTTGAACGGCAGCTCCTTCACGCCCCCGAGCTCGGCCAGGTACCTGTTCACGTATATCTGCTGGGTTACGTAAGGACCCCTCCACTCCAGCTTTCGGGCATCGGCTATGCTGTTGTTCACGACCATGATCGTCCCCAGGGCCATGAGGAGCAGGATCACGATCCCTATCCTGGTTATCAGATCCCTCCTGGTGAGCACGGCGAGCCTCCTCATCCTATCCCTGACCGCCAAATATGCTATGAATACCCCGACCGCCCCTAGGAAGCATATCACGTACTTCGTGTTGTAGTCTATGTAGGAGGAGAAGAACATGTTGAAGACGGTCCAAAGGACCCCTATCGCTATCAGCTTCTCGATCAGGGCCATCCCCCTCATGGTGGGTAGCCTGTGCCCCAGCGTCATGGGGGAGAAGACCCTCACCAGATCGTTGAGCCCCACTAGGAGCAGGAGCCTTATCCCCACGGCCATGAGCAAGGGGGGGATGAGCAGGGTCAGGCAGGGCATCAGGGGGATCACGGTCCCTTCGACCAGCTCCCCGGAGAGGGGCGGGTTGATGAATGGGAGGGCGAAGAGCTTGGGCAGATAAGAGCAGCCTAGCGTATTCCCGCTAAAAAGCTGGGTGATGGCCAGGCCGAAGTTCAGGTTCGCAAATATGGGTATCCCGATCAGGACCTTGGTGAGCTGCCACATGAGGAACTTCGAG
>JAGGXQ010000122.1 GCA_021162925.1 Nitrososphaerota archaeon | reverse complement strand
TGCCTGAAGGCGTTCTTCCCGACTATCGGCTTCGAGTCGGGGGTCTTCAAGCCGGTGTAGGAGCCGAGGAGATCCGAGAGGTCCTTGAGCATCTCCAGCCTGACGTCGAGCTCGACGCCGTAGAGGAGGATGAGCGCCAGGGTGGCTTCGGCGAGGGAGGTTATTCCGACCCTCTCGCCTATCCCGTCTATGGTCACGTGGACGGCACTCCCACCCGCTTCGAGGCCCGCCAGGCTGTTCGCAAGCGCTAGGCCCAAGTCGTTGTGGCAGTGAACGTCCAAAGGCGTAGAAACCTCGTCGGCTATCATCTTCACCATCCTGTACATCCCGGAAGGCCTCATAACGCCCAAGGTGTCGGGGAGGCTTATCCTATCGACCCTCGCCTCCTGGGCCTTCCTGCAGGCGAACTTGAGGAACTCGGGATCGGCCCTACTCGCATCCTCCATGGTGAACCTGACCTTGAGCCCGTGGGCCTTTGCGTAGTCTATGGCCTTGACCATCCTGTCGATGGCCTCCTCCCTGCTCATCCTGAGCTTGTACTTCAGGTGTATGTCGGACATGGACTGGAACATCGCCACCCACTTCGCATCGCACTTGAGCGCCACATCCACGTCCCTTGGTAAAGCCCTCACGTGGGCCACGACGTCACAGCTCAAGCCCGCGCCCACCATCGTCTTGCAGGCGTCGAAGTAGCTCCTCGAGACTATCGGGCTTATCTCAACGAAGTCGACACCGAAGTAGTCGAGCATCCAGGCTATCTGGAGCATTTGCCTGGTGGTGAAAGAAACTTCGGGGGCCTGGGCACCCTCCCTAAGCGTGGAGTCGAGTAGCAGGATCTCCCTGTCCTTCAGCGGGGAAGCTCCGTTGTAGAAGGAGCTATGCCCCCAATCGATCCCCTCGATCACGCCGAGGACTCCTCCTCCCTATATATATTGTTTTTCATTAAGGAATTAAGTGACTACTCTCATAATTATGATCGTATTTGTATGCTCTACGCCATCTATCTTTCTGATTTCGTCAACATACTTATTTATTTCGGCTATATTCGATCCGGAGACTATCGCCACCACGTCGTATTGGCCGGTTATTTCATACACCGTCTCGACCCCCTTCAGCTTCTTGAGGGCCTCGGCCACCTCCGGGGTCGTTTTGGAGGAGCTGACGCTGACGAGGGTCATGGCCTTAGCGCCCTCCTCGAGCCCCAGCTCTATGGTGAACTTCTTTATTATACCCCTGCTCACCAGGGATCTCACCCTCCTCCTGACCGTGGCCTCCGAGAGCCCGACCTTCTTCGCCAGCTCGACGAAGGGTATCCTGGCGTCCTCCTTCAGGACCTCTAGGATCCTCCTGTCGGCATCATCCACGCTCATACCAATCCCCTATCCCTTTCTTCGAATTTAAGAACTTCGTCGAGCACCTCTACGACCCTGTCTATCTGCCGCCTCTCTATGACCAAAGGGGGCAAAAGCCTGATCGTATTCCTGCCGGAGTATAGCAGGATGACGCCTCTCTCGAGGGCGTTCAGGAGGACCCTCCTCACGTCGAACCTCAGCTCCAGGGCGAGCATGAGCCCCAGGCCCCTGACCTCCCTGACTATCCTGTGCCTCTCCTTCAGCTCTTCGAGCCTAGACTTGAAGTAGCGGCCGAGCCTTTCGGCCCTCTCCCAGAGCCTCCTCCCCGCTATGTAGTCCAGGGTCGCCTTGCCCGAGGCGCACGAGACGGGGTTCCCGCCTAAGGTCACCGTGTGATCCCCTGGTTTGAGCTTGGATGCCAGGTCCTCCCTCAGGATCGTGGCCGAGAGCGGCAGGCCGCCACCGAGCCCCTTGCCGAGGGTCATCACATCGGGGACTACGCCGTAGTGCTCCCAGGCCCAGAGCCTCCCCGTCCTTGCAAGGCCACATTGAACCTCGTCGAATATCAGGAGGACGCCACGCTCGTCGCAGAGCTCCCTCAAGCCCCTGATGAACTCCTTGGGTGCGGGGTATACGCCCCTCTCCCCCTGAACCGGCTCCACGATCACGGCTGCGGTATCCCCACTCATCGCATCCCTGACGCTATCCAGGGAGCCGAACTTGGCGAACTTGACGCCCGGGACCAGGGGCATGAAGGGCCTCCTGTACTTCTCGTTCCAGGTCAGGGATAGGGCGCCCATCGTCTTCCCGTGGTACGCACCAACCATCGATACCACCTCCTTCCTGCCCGTGCACTTCCTGGCGAACTTGAACGCCGCCTCCACCGCCTCGGCCCCGCTGTTCCCCAGGTAGACCTTGTCGAGCCCCTTCGGGGTGAGGGAGACCAGCCTCTCGAGGAATTCGGCCCTGGCGTCGTTGTAGAGGGAGGAGTGGCAGGTCATCAGCCTCTCGATCTGCTCCCTGATCGCACCGAGCACGTACTCGTTGTGGTGGCCTAGGATGGCGACCCCGTATCCGGCCATGCAGTCCACGTACTCCTTACCGCTCTGGTCGTAGAGCAGGGCACCCCTTCCCCTTACGGCGTCTATCGGGTATCTCTGGTAGGTAGGGACCATGAACCCGTCCTCGATTTTCATCGCATCCATTCAACCGACCTCTATCACGGTCCCCCTGCCCTCCAGGGCTCGATTTAGGGGCCTATCGACCAATCCGGATGAGATTACGGCCTTTTTGACACCCATGCTCAAGGCCTCCTTGCTCGCGAGCACCTTGTTCTTCATGCCGAACCCGACTCTGGCCATGACTCCGTCGAGCTCCGACAGCCTCAGCCTCCTCACCAGCCCGCCATCTAGGATCACCCCATCCACGTCGGTCAGGAAGACGACGCAGTCGGCCTTTATCCCGGCGGCCACGTATGCGGCGGCCCTGTCCCCGTCCACGTTCAGCATCTCCCCCTCGGTGCCGTAGGCTATCGGGGCCACCACGGGCGTGTACCCCATCTCCAACAGGGACCCTATCAATTCGGGGTTCACCTCGACTATCTTGCCGGTGTAGCCACCGTCTATGAACCTCCTCCTACCCCCTTCGACGGCTATGAGCCTCTTCTTCCGCTTCGCCACCATGAGCCTCCCGTCCACGCCGCACAACCCAACCGCGTCTATCCCCGCCGAGTTCAGGGACGAGACTATCCACTTGTTTATCTTCCCCGCCATGACCATCACGAATATCTCGAGCGTTTCAAGATCGGTGTACCTGCTCCTTATGCCGCTGGGGGAGACTATGTATTTCTGCTCCTTCCCCATCCTCTTGGCGACCTCGGTAACTTCCCTTCCGCCTCCGTGGACCAGGACCACGCCCTTCATCCCCTTCAGGTCGCCGATAAGCCCCTCAAGCCCCTCGGAGAGCACGCTCCCCCCTATCTTAACGACGAGCCTCATGCTCACACCGGATGGAGTGGCGGGGTTTCGAGCCCCATCGTCTCGTCGTATCCGAGCATCAGGTTCATGCATTGGACCGCGGTCCCCGCAGCGCCCTTCATAAGGTTGTCTATGGCGCAGAACGAGACAACCCTCTTGGCCCATCCATCCAGCTCGAAGCCCACGTCCGCAAAGTTGGAGCCGATCACCATCTTCGGATCCGGGTAGCGGTAGAGCCCCTTCAGGTCCCTTATGAGCCTGACGAACGGCTCTTTCCCATACATCCGCCTGTAAGCCCTCCATAGGTCTGGGATGCCAACCTCTTTGGAGAGGAAGGAATGGCAGGTGCTCAAGATGCCCCTCACCATGTTCACACCATGCGGGGTCATCGCCACCCTTACGTCCTCGCCCACAAGCCCGCTCAGCTCCTGCTCGACCTCGCCCGTGTGCCTGTGCATGACCGGTTTGTAGGGCCTGACCACGCCGAACCTCTCGGAGAAGTGGGTGAATATGGAGGGGCTGGCCCCAGCGCCGGAGGACCCTATCTTCACGTCGGCGACCAGCCTATCCAGCTCGACGATCCCCGCCTTGACCAAGGGGGCCAAAGCCAAGATGGTGGCCATGGCCGTGCAGCCCGGGGTGGCCACGTAGCTCGCCCCCTTTATCTCATCCCTATGCAGCTCCGGGAGGCCGTAGACGAACCTTTCGAGCAGCTCTGGGCATGGGTGCTTAAAGCCGTACCAGATCTCGTAGGCCTTCGGATCCCTGAGCCTGAAGTCGGCGCTGAGATCGATTACCTTGACCCCCCCTTCGACGAGTCTGGGCATGAAGTTCATGGACGTGCCGTGAGGCAAAGCGGTGAAGACCAGGTCGCTGCGCTCCACCACCGCCTCTACGTCGTGCTTTTGGAACTTCATGTCGGTGAGGCCCCTCAGGTTCGGGTGGACCCTGTAAAGGTACTCTCCCTCGTGCTTCCTGGAGGTCGCGATGGTCAGCTCGACCTTTGGATGGCGTAAGAGGAGCCTCAGCAGCTCCCCTCCCGTGTAGCCCGAAGCCCCTATGATGCCTACCCTCATCTCTTCGCCTCCTTCAAAGCGTATTCGAGGATCGCGCCGGCTATATCCCTACCGCTCACCGAAGC
>JAGGXQ010000090.1 GCA_021162925.1 Nitrososphaerota archaeon | reverse complement strand
CTCGAGGCAAAGCTTTTTTACCCCTTCGGATCAAAAAGGGCGTGAGCTTCGACATCGAGTATCAGTGCCTAAGGTGCGGTAAGATAATGAGGTACAGCGAGGTAAAGAGGAGGTGGGAGGAGCTAGGGGTCACCTGCATCTACTGCGGATACAAGGTCTTGAAGAAGGTCAGGCCCAAGGTCGTAAAGCAGCTCAAGGCGGTTTAAAGCTTTTTACTCACCATTACCTCGTGATCCCTATGAACAAGACCTCCAAGTTCCTCCTTGGGATGGTGGTCGTGTCCTTGATCGATATACTGCTCATGATACCCTCGCCCGGAAAGGTTTACTTCTCCGGCCTGATCGCAGGGCTGGTGGTCAGCTGCGCCGGGCTCGTGATGCTCGGAACCGTGAGGGACGAAAGGGGCTGGCCCGTCCTCCTGCTGATAATTTTGGGGGCCATCCTGATGGCCGTGATGGCGGCCTTCATAGTCTTGAACCCGTTCGGGGCGATCGCATCCGTGATAAGCTTCGCCTGGCTATACTTCGGGGGCAGGTGGCTCACGAGGTAGGCCTCCTGTCCACGATGTCCATCGACTCCTCCCCCGTTCCTATCAGGGTTACGGGCACCCCGAGCTCTTCCTCCACCCTCTCGACGAACTCCTTGGCCCTTTCGGACAGCCCTTCGAACTCCCTGACCCCCCTGCACTCTGGGTAGAGGACGTCGAGCTTCGTAAGCGCGACTTGGGTAGCGCTGTTCAGCATCACGGCCCTCTTGGCGAGCCCGAAGTTGAATGGGGCTACCCTCCTCATCCTGCCCGTAACGGTTCCGAACTCCACCCAGCCCCTCCTCCTAACCTCCTCCTCTCCGAGCTCCCCATCTAGGGGGCCTCCCCCTACCCTGGTTACGTAGGCCTTGAAGACGACTACGACCTCCCCGACCTTCTTTGGGCCGATTCCTACGTCGGAGCATATGGCGGACGCGGTCACGTCCTTCGAGGTGACGTACGGATAGGTTCCATGATAGAGCGAGAGGTAGGTCCCCTGGGTCCCCTCGACCAGGACCCTCTTCCCTTCGTCTATCGCCCTGTTCACCTCGAAGGCCACGTCCCCCAGATACTCTTCGAGCTCGGGGACGTCCCTGGCGAGCCTGGCCTTCCTCAGGACCCTGTCGGCGTTCGCGGGCCCGGTCCCGGTCCCCGTGGTCCCTATCACATCCTTCAGGTGCCCCCTCCTATCGAGCTCCACGTGCCTCCTCTCTATGATGCAGCAGTTCGGATCTAGCATGAACCTATCCTTGACGCCGAACCTCTCGATCTCTTGAAGCAGGACTTCGGGGTTCACCAGAACCCCAGCCCCTATCATGAGCCTGGTCCTTTCGTTCACGAAGGCGGAGGGGAGCATCCTCACTTTGCCCTTCACGCCCCTGTAAACGGTGGTGTGTCCCGCGTTCGGCCCGACCCCTCCCCTCACGGCTACGTCCACGTCGTCCTTGAGCGCAAGGTAGCTTATGATCTTGCCCTTCCCTTCGTCCCCGAAGAACCCCCCGACGACTACGGTCGCCATACCGATACCAAGGGCATGTGATTTTAAGCTTTAGCCGAAAACGCTTATAACCTCCACGCCTTCAGGTAGCCAGATGCCGGAGTTCAAGCACATAGTCAGGATAGCCGGGACCGACGTATCCGGAAGTAAGGAGGTCATCGCGGCCCTTTCGGACATAAAGGGGATAGGGTGGAACGTGGCCCACGCCATAGTCAACCTGCTGGACATAGACCCAAGGATGAGGCTCGGATACCTGACCGACGAGCAGATAGGCTCGATAGAGCGCGCCATCAAGGACATCAAGAGGCTTAAAGTGCCGAGCTGGATGCTCAACAGGCCTAGGGATTTGGAGACCGGAGAGGACCTACACCTGATCGGCGCGGACCTCGAATTCGCCGTCAAGAGGGACATAGATAGAGAGAAGGCGGTCCAGAGCTGGAGGGGGGTAAGGCACATGCTAGGGCTCAAGGTGAGGGGGCAGAGGACCAGAACCACGGGGAGGAAGGGGCAGACGGTCGGGGTCAGGAAGAGGGCCAAATAGTAAGGTATAAATTCGGGCCAACCCTACGTCGGACGCCCATGCCGCTCTTTAGGAGCAAGAAGAAGTGGAAGGGCCCGAGGCATCCCTGGATAGCGGAGCAGCTGGCCAGGGAGCTGGAGCTCCTGGGCACCTACGGCCTAAGGAACAAGAGGGAGCTGTGGAGGGCCCACACCGAGCTCTCTAGGATAAGGAGGCAGGCGAGGGAGCTCCTCGCCGCCCCCGAAGAAGTTAGGGTGAAGGAGGAGAAGAGGCTCCTGGAATCCCTTTACAGGAAGGGGCTCGTTGGGGATAAGGCGACCTTGGACGACGTCCTAGGCCTTACCGTCGAGGACCTGCTCGAAAGGAGGCTCCAGACGATAGTCTGGAAGAAGGGCCTCGCCAAGACGATCTACCAGGCTAGGCAGCTGGTCGTCCACGGCCATATAGAGGTCGGCGGTAGGAGGGTCGACGTGCCCGGCTACCTGGTCGGTAGGGATGAAGAGGAGACTGTTAAGATAAGGGAGGGGAGCCCGATGTTGGCACAGGTGGTGAAGGATGAGCGAGAAGGATGAAGAGAAGTGGGGGGTCGTGCATATCTACGCCAGCTTCAACAACACGATAGTCCACATGACCGATCTGTCCGGAGCGGAGACCATAGCCATAAGCTCGGGTGGCCAGCACGTGAAGGCGGATAGGTACGGCTCCTCACCCTACGCGGCCATGAAGGCCGCCACCAAGGTCGCTGAAATAGCGAAGGCGAAGGGGATAAAGGCCGTCCACATAAAGGTCAGGGCGGTGGGTGGAACGGGTCCAAGGATACCGGGCCCCGGAACTCAAGCCGCCATAAGGGCGATAGTCAGGGCCGGGTTCAAGATAGGCAGGATAGAGGACGTCACCCCGATACCCCACGACGGCACCAGGAAGCCTGGGGGCAGGAGGGGCAGGAGGGCCTAGAGGAGCACCTCGACGTCGTCTATATCTCCGTCCCCGTCCCTGTCCAGCCCCCTCACGACCCTGGCCCAGCTCTCCTCCCCTTCGTAATCCTCGAAGACCTCGTCGTGCCTCTTGGTTATCGCCAAGATCGCCGCCTTCGTCCCCAGGTGCCTTACCCCGGCTAGCACTATGATGCGGTTCGACGGGTTCAGGGGGTTTTTGACCTTCGCTATTAGCCCGTCCCTCTCGGAGCTGAACCTCCTCCCCCTACCGCTGAGCCCGGCCCAGTAGTTCCTCTCGTCGAACCTTATCGGCAGGTATCTGTTCACGCTCGCCGTAATCAAGTTGGTTCCCGGGCCGCCGACGGCTATCAGGTTCTCGCCCTCCTCCTTCCTCGCCCTAACCTCTATGTCGAGCCTTATCGGGTTCCCCTTGCATCTACACCACCCTCCCAAGAAGAAGGCCAGCGTTGCGGCTAGATGCCCGTCCTTCGCGACGGTCATGTTCGGCCCATGTGGCTCTGGAGAGCCGACGACTATCTTCCCCTTGAGCTCCCCGTCCTCGATCGCCGGGTGGAAGAAGTTTCTGGTCCGCTCGTCTATGAAACCCTGCATGTTCGTCAAGGTCTCGCCCTTTCCACTTATGTCGAGGCAGAACGCGTAGCAAACCGGTGAGTAAATCCTGGCTATCCCTCCCCTTATGTTGTCCTCCCTGGTTATCCTGATTATCCCGGCCCTCTCGAGCTTCTCTGCGTAGTAGTACGCCTTCTGCCTGTAAAGGTTGAGCTCCCTGGCTATCCCCGCTATGTGGCTCGGTTTCTCCGCGAGCTTCGTGAGCATCTCCCAAGCTATCTTGTTCGTCAGCGGCTTGAGCATGGACGGATCGTCGAATATCAAAACGTCTTTTGACAGATCGTACTCCCTCCCCTTCTTCACCAAGTACCCTCTCAACACTTCGGTAAGCGGAAGCGGACAATAAAAATTTTTACACGTCAGCCCCGAGATGAGCCGGTGCTTTTATCCCCCTTTCCATCGCATCCGAATGTGTGCGGGATCCTAGGGTGCGTCGGGGACGAAGTGTCGTCGGTCCTGGTCAGGGGGCTGAAGAGGCTCGAGTACAGGGGCTACGACTCCTACGGCTTCGCAACCCTGGGGGATTCTGGCATATACGTCGTGAAAGAGGTGGGTAAGATCGGGGACGTGAGGCTCCCCAGCTCCAAGCTAGGGGTGGCGCATACCAGGTGGGCCACCCATGGAAGGGTCAGCAGGGAGAACGCCCACCCCCACCTCTCATGCGATAAGGGGGTCGCGGTGGTCCACAACGGGATAATAAGCAACTACCTAGAGCTGAAGAGGGAGCTGGAGGAGAAGGGGCATAAATTCACGAGCGAAACCGATTCTGAGGTCATAGCCCACCTGCTCGAGGAGTATCTGAAGGATCATGGGCTCAAGGATGCGATGCTCAAGACGGTCAGAAGGCTCAAGGGGGACTTCTCGTTCATAGCCATGTTCGAGGGGGTAGAGGTGCTCGCCGGTGCCAGGTTCGGCCCCCCTCTGGTCCTCGGTTGCGGTTCCGGTGAGAACTTCGTGGCGAGCGACGTCCTGGCGTTCATCGATAGGACCGACGACGTGATCTTCCTGGACAACGGGGAGCTCGTGATCTTGGGCAAGGGATTCTACGAGCTCTTCGACCTTGACGGCAACCCGGTTAAGAAGAGGCCGGTGAAGGTGGCTTGGGAGGTCGCCGACGTTTCGAAGAAGGAGTTCGCCCACTATACGCTCAAGGAGATACACGAGCAACCCAGCACCATCCCCAGGGCCCTCATACAGGACGATGGCCGCTTGAAGCCTTTCTTAGAGGCCCTTAAGGGCTCGCCGATTTACTTCGTCGGTTGTGGGACGAGCTACCACGCCTGCCTCGTTGCGAAGTATCTGCTGGCGAAGGTGCTGAAGAAGCCCGCCGAAGTGATCCTGGGGAGCGAGGTCGGCTACTATTCGGAGCTGATGGACGGCGGAGTCCTTATCGCCATCTCACAAAGCGGGGAGACCGCAGACGTCCTCAAGGCGGTCAGGATGGCGAAGGCGAAGGGGATGAAGGTCTACTCGATAGTAAACCAGGTCAATTCGACCCTTGCTAGGGAGAGCGACCACTTCCTTTCCATAAACTGCGGCCCCGAGATAGGGGTGGCTGCAACCAAGAGCTTCACGGCCCAGCTCGCCCTCCTGGAGCTTTTGGTGATGGGCGTGGCTGGTAAGAGGCCGAACCTCGATGGTATCGGGGAGGCGGTCGGCTCGGTTATGCACGACGAGCTGATGAAGGAGATAGCCGAGAGGTTCAAGGGCTCCAACGACTTTTACTTCGTCGGGAGGGGGATACACTACCCTATAGCCCTAGAGGGGGCCCTGAAGCTGAAGGAGCTCTCCTACGTCCACGCGGAGGGGATGGCGGCTGGCGAGCTGAAGCACGGAACCTTGGCCCTGATATCCGATGGAACGCCCGTCGTCGTGATAAACCCGAAGGACGAGACTTACAACGAAACCATGAGCAACGCCATCGAGCTGAAGTCCAGGGGTGCGAGGATAATAGGGGTATCCGACGAGCCGTCCAGCGTCTACGACTACCACGTTAAGATACCGAAGCTCGATTGGTATGCATATCCTTTGGTCGAGGTGGTGCCCCTCCAGCTCCTAGCGTACTACATGGCGGTCTTGAGGAGCGAGGACCCAGATCATCCCAGAAACCTCGCGAAGTCCGTAACGGTCGAGTAGCTACTCGAACTCGATGAGCAGGTCCCCTATGGATACCATGTCGCCTTCCTTCACCTTCACGTCCTTGACGACGCAGTCGAAAGGCGCCCTTATCACGTTCTCCATCTTCATGGATTCCAGGACCATCAGCTCCTCCCCCCTCTTGACCCTGGAGCCCTTGCCGACGTAGATCGAGACGACCTTCGCGGGTATTTCGCTCTTCAGGAGCTTCGGGCGCCCCTCCTCGACCTCGACGCCTCCAGAAACGGTCCTCAGCTTCACCATCCTGCCGTCGATCTCGACTCTGACGTTCGCCCCGTCGTAGGCGGCCTTCACCTTCATCGGCCTCCCATCGAAGAGGACCAGGAATCCATCCTTAGATGCCTCCAAGAGCTTTATCCGATGCCTCTCCCCGTCGATGTATACCTCGTCCCCTTCTATCCTAACTTCGTGCTTCCTTTCCCCGACCAGCTTAAAATCCCTCGGCGAGCCCCATCACCCCGTACCTGTATACCTGCTTCCACCTCCTCCCCTCCCTCTTCGCCTCCACCTTCGGAACGAGCTTGTTCTTCGCGAGTAGGTAGGCGGCTATCCCCGCCGCCTTTAACTCGGTGGTTCTCCTCTCCCTCTCCATCTCCCTCCTAACCCTATCCAAGATCCCCCTCCTCTCTATGAAGTCCGTGGATAGGTCGCCCTTGATGAAGGCCTCATCCTTCAGCACGACCAGGTGGAATGGTATGACGGTCTCGACGCCCCCTATCACCATCCCCTCCAAGGCGGCCAACATCCTGAGCCTGGCCTCCTCGTAGCTCCTCCCGTGGGCTATCACCTTCGCCAGCAGGGGGTCGTAGTTCCTGTCGACCCTGTAGCCGGGGTAGATCGACGAGTCGACCCTTATCCCAGGGCCCGTGGGCGGGATGTAGGTGACGATCTCCCCCACCGAAGGGAGGAAGCCCTTGCTGGGGTCTTCGGCGTTTATCCTGCACTCTATCGCAGCACCGTTCAAGGCGAGCTGCTCCTGCCTCAGATCGAGCCTCTCCCCGGATGCGAGCCTGAGCTGCTCCTTCACTATATCGACCCCCGTAACCATCTCCGTGACGGGGTGCTCGACCTGCAGCCTTGCGTTCACCTCCATGAAGTAAGGGTTTCTATCCCTGTCGACCAGGAACTCGATGGTCCCCGCGTTCATGTATTCTATGGCTTCAGCCGCCTTAACGGCCATCCTCCCCATCTCCTCCCTCATTCCCTCGTCGAGCATGGGCGAGGGGCTGAGCTCTATGAGCTTCTGATACCTCCTCTGGATCGAGGACTCCCTCTCCCCTAGGTGGACCGCGTGCCCGTAGGCGTCCCTGAGTATCTGGAACTCTATGTGCCTTGCGCCCTCGATGTACTTCTCGATGTAAAGCTCCTCCCTCCCGAAAGCGGCCTTCGCCTCCATCATCGCGACCTTCAGGGCCTTCTGCAGCTCTTCTTCATCCCTGACGAGCCTTATCCCCCTCCCCCCTCCGCCGTAGACCGACTTGAGCAGGATCGGGTATCCGAGCTCCTTCGCCACCCTCATCGCTTCCTCCTCGCCGGCGACTTCGCTCCCCGGTATGGTCGGTATGCCGTGCCTCTCCATCTCCTTCTTGCAGGCGAGCTTGTCCCCAGAGAGCTCTAGGG
>JAGGXQ010000036.1 GCA_021162925.1 Nitrososphaerota archaeon | reverse complement strand
TAGGGGGGCTGGAGGGGGTGAAGAGGGAGCTGAGGGAGGCGGTCGAGTGGCCGCTCAAATACCCGGAGCTCTACAAGAAGCTCGGCTACGACATGCCGAAGGGCATCATGCTCTACGGCCCACCTGGGACCGGTAAGACCTTGTTGGCAAAGGCGGTTGCGAATGAGAGCGAGGCCAACTTCATAAGCATCAGGGGTCCCGAGCTCCTATCCAAGTGGGTCGGAGAAAGCGAAAGGGCGGTTAGGGAGGTGTTCAGGAGGGCCAGGCAGGCGGCTCCGTGCGTGATCTTCTTCGACGAGATCGACGCCCTCGCCCCGGTCAGGGGCATGAGGGGGGACTCGATGGTGACCGAGAGGGTCGTCAGCCAGCTGCTCACCGAGCTCGACGGCATCCAGAACCTAAGGGGGGTCGTGGTCCTGGCGGCCACGAACAGGATAGACATGGTCGATCCAGCCCTGCTCAGGGCCGGTAGGTTCGACAAGCTGATATACGTACCCATGCCCGACAAGAAGGCGAGGCTCGAGATACTCAAGATACACACGAGGGGGAAGCCCCTGGCCGAGGACGTCGACCTGGAGAAGATAGCCGAGCTGACGGAGGGGTTCAGCGGTGCCGACCTGGCGGCGGTGGTGAACACCTCGCTCTCTACGGTCCTCCAGGAGTACGTATCGAAGTACCAGAACCCCGAGGATGCGAAGAAGCACCTGGACGAGGCGATAGTGAGGATGAGGCACTTCGAGGATGCGATAAAGAAGGTGAGGGCTTCTAGAGAAGGCAGGCCGACCGAGAGGGTCCAGGTTCCGTACTACAGGTAGCTACCTCTTCGATACGTAGCCGCTCCCCTTCACGTAGAACCTGTAGGGGCGGTCCTTCGCCTTACTTATCCCGATCCTCGTAGTTTGGACTACATCCTCAGGCCTGAAGCCGTCGTCCAATAGGTATACGTCGGAGCTCAGGAGGCTCTTCCCGTCGTCTTCGGCCCTGTTTATGCCCAGGGCCCTACAAAGCCTACCGGGGCCCCTGGTGTTGCCGGAGACGTTCTCCACCGGCTCGGCGGCCCTTATGAGGACAGCCTCCCCCCTCTTGGTCACGACGTTCATGCAGTTCTGCCTGTGCATCGTGTAGACGTATAAGGTCCCTGGGCCCTTGAACATGCTCCTGTTCCTCTTGGTCTCGCCCCTGTAGGAGTGGGATGCCGGATCGTCCCTTAGATAGGCTTCGGTCTCGACGATCCTAACGACCTTCCTCTCCCCACCCTTCTCCGAGATCAGGAGCTTGCCGAGCAGGTCCTTCGCGACCTCTAGCGTATCCCTGTCGTAAAACTCCAGACCGAGCCTCTTACCACTCATCTCCTGAACTGCCTCTCGTCTTCCCTCCTCAACCCTATCGGCCCCAGGACCCTGAGCCCCTGGTTCGGCCTTATCTCTATCTCGTGCATGAAGAGGTCGTGGTTGGTCTGCCTCATCTTCTCCACTATGACGAACCTCTTCAGCATCCCGTTCACCACCCTCCTCCTGAACCTTATTATCCCGTCGGCTATGTGCTCGACCCCCCACCCGAAGGCCTCCGACGTGGATATCGCGTACTGAGAGGTCGCGAGTATCGTGAGGTCCCACTTCGACAGGACCTTCTTCACGTAGTAAGAGTACCTCCTGGCCATGGCGGGCCTGTCGAGCCAGAAGGCGCTCATGCTGTCTATCACGAGCCTCGCCCTCCCGTAGCCGAGGACCTTCTTCGCCTCGACGACCTTCTCTATCAGCTCGTCGAGCTCTAAATGCCTCAGGCTCCACTCCCCCTCCCCCATCAACGCGTCTATCAGGATGAGCCTCTTGCCGAGCTCCTCTCTAAGGCGCAGGCCGAACTGATCCGCCTGATTCAGGATCGACTCCCTGCTCTCTTCGGTGGTCACGTAGATGCAACCGTCTCCCGACTTCAGCCCTTCGTCCGTGAAGTGGAGGCACAGGATCGTCTTCCCCGTACCGGGCTCCCCGGTTAGGGCGACGAAGAAGCCCTTCGGTATCCCTCCCTCTATCATCGAATCCAGACCCTTCACGCCGGTAGAGAGACGCTCCGTCATAGCCTCTTCGCCACCTCCTCCACGAGCAGCTTTGCGGCCATCCTCTTGCTCATCCTCCTTATGGCGACCACGTTCTTATCCTTATCTATCAAAAAGCCCTCGACCTCGTCCGAGCCCATCTCGACCCCCTTCCTACCCACGTCGTTCGCGAAGACCATGTCCGCGTTCGATTCGAGCAGCTTCCTGTAGGCCCGATCTATGAGCTCCTCATCGCTAACCCCATACTCGGCCTTGAAGGCTACAAGGAAGGTCTCTGGGCAAAGCCTCTTCACCCCATCGACGAGCTTCTCCACCCTCACGAGCTTGAGCTCCCACTCTCCGACCTCGCTGCTCACCTTGCCCCTCTTGGGCCTAGCGGGCCTGAAGTCCGTAACCGCGGACGAGAAGAAGACCACGTCATACCCCTCCTTCAGCTCCTCCTCCAAGGCCTTAGCAAGCTCCTCCGAAGTCTCGACCCTCACCAACCTCGGGCCTGGCGGAGGGGGGACCCTTCCGAAGCCGTAGATCAGGGTAACTTCGGCCCCCTCTTCCAAAGCCGCCTTGGCCAGCTCGCAACCCATCTTCCCGGAGCTCCTGTTCGTTATCACCCTCACGCCATCCAGATGCTCCAAGGTGGGCCCGGCCGTGACCAGGACCCTCAAGCCCGAGAGCCTGCCTTTCAGCATGGATATCGCCCTTTTGACCACTTCTTCGGGAGGGGGCATCTTCGCCTTGTCCCCCTCGAGTAAGGGCTCCATCACCACGACCCCGAGGCCCTTGAGCCTATCGAGGCAGTTCGAGGTGGTCGGGCTGTCGAAGAGGCAGCGGTGCATCGCCGGGACCAGGAGCAAGGGCTTCCTCCCCAGCATCGAGGAGGCTATCACGGTTACGGGCGTGTCGGCTATCCCGTTTGCCAGCTTGCAAACGGTGTTTGCGGTGCACGGGGCTATGATGAGCATGTCGAATTCGGAGAGCTTCACGTGCTCGAGCTCCCCCGTTAGCTCGGTCACGACTTCGTTGCCGGTAGCCCACTTCATAAGCTCCGGACTCACGAAATCCCTGGCCCTCTCGCTCATCACCGCCACCACCTCCGCGCCGTGCCTCATCAGCCCCCTGGCCAGGTCGGGCGCCCTGTACGCCGCGACGGAACCTGTGAGGGCTAGGACTATCCGCTTACCCTCCAGCTCCCTACCCTCGGATCCCTTGATCCCTTTCGAAGGGTGCAACCCACCTTGAATCGGTCGGAGCCTATAAAATGTGTCGCCCCAGCAGGAGGAGCAACATAAGGAGCCCCAGGAGGGAGAAGGTGATGCTGAAGGTGAAGGCGGCCACTAGGCCGAAGGAGTCCCAGAGGAGGCCGAAGACCACGTTCCCTAGGAGCTGGCTCGAGCCCAAGGCCAAGTAATAGAGGCCGTAGGCGGAGCCCAGGGCGTCCTCGGATGAGT
>JAGGXQ010000095.1 GCA_021162925.1 Nitrososphaerota archaeon | reverse complement strand
TCGCGGACGAGTTCTGCTCCACCCTAGACAGGGTTACCGCCAAGGTCGTCGCGTACTGCGTCCAGAAGGCGGCCAGGAGGCTCGGGAAGACCCTGATAGTTTCGACCGCGCACGAGGACCTGATAGAGGACTTCAACCCGAACCTGCTCATAAGGAAGATGCACGGCGAATCGGTCGAGGTCAGGTACTTGAACCCGGAGCCAAGGCCTTGCTCCCTGCTCAAGAGGGTGAGGATAGAGCCCGGAAGCTTCGAGGATTACGAGAAGCTCGAGAAGTTCCACTACAGGGGGAGGATCGGGGTGAGGCTGAGGAAGGTATTTCGCGCCGTGTTCGGTGGAGAGACGATAGGCGTGATAGTCTACGGCCCCCCTTACCTCGACCTGAGGGGCAGGAGGAAGGCCCTCCCCGATTTGCACATATGGCGGTTGAGGAGGGAGGGCAAGAATAGAGAGTACGCAAGGGAGGTCAACCGCCTCTTCATAAGGATATGGAGGGTCGTCGTCGATCCCAGGTTCAGGGGTATAGGCCTGGGGGCGAAGCTGGTCAGGGACACCATGCCGCTGGTCGGAAAACCGTTCGTTGAGAGCCTTGCGGTCATGGGCAGGTACAACCCCTTCTTCGAGAAGGCCGGGATGAAGAGGTACGAGGGTAGGTACTCGAAGGAGCTCTTGAGGGCGTTCGAGGGGCTCTCCAAGTACTTCGACCTCGACCTGATAACCAGCAAGTCCTACGTGAGATCGGTGCTCGCCGGCCTGGGCGAGAAGGAGTTGGAGGAGGTGAGGAGGCTCGTCCTAAGGCTCTCTTCGCCTAGGTTCAGGAGGGGGAGCGAAAGACCCTTTAAGAGGCTCAAGGCAGGGCTAGACGTCGAGGCGATCGCCGAACTGCTCAAGGAGAAGCCCCTAGAAGCCGATTACTTCCTGTGGAGGAATCCATCTATCCCTATATAGAAATGTTGGCATTATAGACAAGCAATATTTGAAGCAATATTTATATAACGAATTGCCTAGCGGTCTTGTGAGGGTATCGAGGAGGAAGGTCCAGCTCACGGGCGGCTCGTCGCTCATCGTTTCCATACCGAAGGAGTGGGCCGAGGAGATGGGGATAGGGAAGGGTAGCGAGGTAACCCTGATCGATCAGGCGGGCAAGGGCATACTGCTGGTCCCGAACTCCTTCTCGCCACCCAAGAGGGAGGCGGTCATCGAGGTCTCGAAGGAGGACTCGGTCGAGGGGGTCATGAGGGAGCTGATATCCCTCTACCTCTCGGGATACACGACCATAGGCCTGAGGGGGAAAGACGGGAGGATAGAGAGGGAGAAGAGGGCCAGGCTCAAGGAGCTGGTGAGGAGGATGCTGGTAGGCGTCGAGGTGATGTCCGACGTCCCCGACTACATGGTGCTGCACGTGTTCACGATCCTACCCGAGCTATCCGTGATGAACGTGTTGAAGCGAATGGCGATCCTCGCGACGTCGATGCACAAGGAGGCGATGGAAGCGTTGAGGAGCGGGAACCTGGAGCAGGCCGAGGGGGTCATAAAGGCCGACGACGACGTCGATCGGTTCGCCCTCTACGTTACGAAGATGCTGAACGGCGCCATGAGGAACGACGTCATGCTCGATGACATAGGGGTCGAATCCCCATCCGACTGCTTGGGCCTGAGGGTCGTGGTGAAGAGCGTCGAGAGGATAGCCGACCACGCATCCAAGCTAGCGAGGCTCCTGCTCGACTACAGGATAAGGCTGAGCCCCAAAGCGGTGGACAAGCTTTCGAAGTTCGGGGAAGACGCCCTGGGGGTCTTCGCGGATGCCATGCGTTCCCTCTTCACGGGCGATCCAGAGCTCGCCAACAGGACCGTCGAGCGCGCCAGGAGGCTCGGGGAGGCGGAGGAGGAGATCCTGGCGTCGATCGACGAGAGGGAGAAGATACACGCCAAGCTGGTCTCGGAGCACTTGAGGAGGGTGGCCGAATACGCCAGCGATATAGCCGAGATAGTCCACAACATGACCTTTCACAAGACGGTCAAGCAACCTTGATGTACTCGTCGAGGGCCTTCTTGACCTCCTCGTATAGCTCCCCATAGCTCCCCTTCTTCGCGACCCTGCTCTTTAGGAAGGATAGGAGGCGTTCGTCTTCCGGATCTATGAGGTCGTGGTAGTATTGGAATTCGGTCCTGAGCCTTTTGACGATCAGTTCAACGTAATCCATACAGCTCTATAAGGTCGGTCAGGGCTCTTAAACCCTTCCCCTCCCTGCTCAAATGTTCGGAGTTCAGGCCCGCCCTCCTCGGCATCACGTAGTCGAATTCGTAGTCGTCCCCGACGTGCAGGATCTCCCTTTCCTCGACCCCTAGGGAATTCGAGAGGAACCTGTAGAAACTCTCGTCCTTTTCATACCTCCCCGTGTCGGATATCGCGGAGTAAACCTCGTCGATGTACCCCTTGAGGTACTTGAGCTCGAAGAAAGCCAGGCTCAAGGGGACCATGGTCGAGACCACGACGATCAACCTGCCCCTCACCTCCTTCAGCAGGCTCACGGCATCTTCGTAAGGCTTTGGGTCTATACCCGCAATCTTGACGAGCTCCTCGTACCCCAGGTTGAGCCCGAACCTCCTGAGCCAGAACCAAGGTATGTACCACCTCAGGTCCCTCATCCCTATCCTATCGTACTCCCCGAGCACGAACCTCCTCGCTTCTTCATACCCTATCCCATGCCTGATCGAATAGGCGAGCGGTATCGCGTGGTTCCAGAAGCGATCTACGAACTCGTTTGGGATCAGGGTTCCATCCAGGTCGAGAGAAAGTACCCTTATCATGGCCTCGGGGCTAAGAAGATCGAGAGCACCAGGAGGACCCAGCCAGCCAGCAGGACGAACCCCATTATCTTCTTCGCACCAGAGAGGAACTCCAAGATCAGGAACAGGGCCGTAAGGGATATGAGCAGGGATATCCCGTCGGAGTAGAAGGATGCGAGGTCGGGCCTGGTCTTGAAGATCGTCTCGTTGAGGATGGTTTGGAGCGAGTCCTTGATCGCCCTGAATATCGTGGTTAAGAAGTTGAGCGCCATCTCCGCCGTAGACGGGCCTGCGGGGCTCATACCCCTATATGTAAAAAAGGGCCTTTTAAATCATAGGAGGCCAAATCCCTTAACGGGGAAGTAGTAGGCGAAGAGCGTCAGCTCGAATCCTAGCAGGAAGGACATGAGCACGTCCCTGACGTCTGGGTTGAGCATCTCCGCGACCTTCACGAAGCCCAGGGCCAAGGCGGGTGTGGCGTTGAACATGTAAAACGGATAGACTATCCTTCCTAGCCGATCGGCCAGGAACCAAACGGGCCAAGATAGGCCTATCCAGTAGGTGAGGAGGAGCGCATCCCTATCCCTCCTGGCCCTGTAGGCCAGCAGAGGCAGGGCCCAAATGGTGTACCAGAGGATCGGCACCGTGACCCCGTACCAGTATATGCTCCCCAAGACCCTAGATGCCCCGTCTTCCTCGACGACTTCAGCGCCGTAGTAGATCCAAGGGTCCATGGCCATCGGCACTATCCACCTCCAGGGCTGGTTGTACTCGTTCGCTCCCTCCTTGCCCAGGCTCCTGGCGTATTCGAGCATGTATCTCAGGTGCTCCAAAGGGTTCGAAATGGTCTCAACCCCGGCGCCCTCCACGGAGGGCCTGTAGGCCAGGTCGTAGGCCCAGAGGGGCAAGAGCATCGTAGAGACCAGGATGAGCAGGAAGATCGAAGCCTCCTTGACGCCAGCCCTCGTGATCCTCCGGTTCAGGGTCAGGTGGTAGAGGGCCAAGATGAGGGCGAAGACGATCCCCCATTCCTTGCAGAGGAAGGACAGGCCGAGGAAGAATGCAGTTAGGTAGTACCGCTTGGCTCGGTAGAAGCGAAAGGCGAGCAGGGCGAAGAGGAGGCAGGGCCCCTCTAGGAGCGCCAGGTTCGTGTGGACGAAGAAGGTCTGGTCGAAGGATAGGAGCACGCTCGAGTAGAGCGCCAACCCCTCCCCCACCATCTCGCTCGCCAGCCTGTAGAACACGTAGACTATAGCTATCCCTATGAGCACGTAGGGTAGCCTCCACCCGATCACGTTGTCCCCGAAGCAAACGATCCCCAGGGATGCGAATGCCTTGCCCAGGAATGGGTGCTCCAGGTTGCTGGCGACCCCGGCTATCAGATCCCTGGCGGCTGGGATATAGTAATACTCGTCGAAGACCAGATCTTTCGGGTAGAAGATCAGGAACGTTTTGATGGCGGACAGGACCGCGAGCAGGTGCCATATCCTAAACTTCATCCTCACGGTCTAAGAG
>JAGGXQ010000105.1 GCA_021162925.1 Nitrososphaerota archaeon | reverse complement strand
GGAACACGTAGTACGATGCCCTCAAAATCTTGACGACCTTCTCCTCTTGAAGGGCTTTAGAGCCCATACCATTCCGTAGTCTTAAGTGATATATTTAGGTTTCTATTTAAGTTTCTCTAGCCCGGCCAAGTAAAGGGAGAAGGGGATCAGGTAGTAGTGGCCGAAGACCTCGTTAGGTAGCAAGAAGGTCGAGAGGGAGGAAAAGATCGCCAAGGACAGAACCAGGCCCTTAGGCCGGGTCGATAAGGGGGACAGAAAGATCAGGGGGATCGCGGTTAAAACCACCCTTATCGAAAGAGGGATCCTGACTCCTAAAGGCATGAGCAAGCCCGAGAGGCTCAGGTTCAAGGCCTCCCTCGACAGAAAGGGGAGAGGCGGCCTCTGGAGCTGAAAGAGCAGAACGTCCCTGACGAATTCGTCAGGATTCTGGGCGAAGAAAGGGATCACGATGGCCGAGAAGGTCAGCAGGCTGATGTAGATCGGCTTTAGCGTCCCCTTCTTCAGGCAGTAGTAGAACAGGAGGGGGAGGAGCAGGAAGGAGAGCTGGAGGGAGGAGAGCGAGATGCCGAGGAAAAGGCCGGCCAAGCCCTCCCTCCTCTTAAGGAGCATGTAGATGGATAGAAGGGCGAAGGAGGCCGGGATGGCGACGTTGTTGGAGTAATACGAGGTGAAGAGGATGAAAGGGGGGAAGAAGAGGTAGATGGCTGGGGCTAGGATCCCCCTGTCCCCGAACAGCTCCCTCCTTATCAGGTATATGGAGAGGGCCACGAGCAGATCAGCAACCGCGTTCCCAACCCTTATGTCGATGAAGTAGAAAGGCAGGTAAAAGAGCAGGGTCGATGGGAGGTATGCGTAAACGTCTTGTGAATTAGGCGTCATCAGGTAGCTAGGGACCGAGGTGAAGACGTGAGTGTAGGGGTTCTCCCCGGCTAGCAGGGCCGAGACCGCCTCCCTGTTCACGTAAAAGACGTCGGTGGATGGGGGCAGGATGAGGATGAGGACGAGCCTCAGGGCGAACGCCGTAGCCAGAACCAACCACAGGCCCTTTCCGTTCAAAGGGGACTTCACGAACCTTTTTAAAAAAGGTGAGTTAAAAGCTTTGGAATGGACGTAACGGAGAGGATCGAGCTCATCACAAGGCCCCCTACGGAGGAGGTCGTCACCGAAGGCGAGCTTCGTGAATTGCTCGAGACCGAAGCCAGGCCCAAGCACTACATAGGGCTGGAAATATCCGGCAAGCTACACCTGGGGAGCCTGATAGTCAACGGGTTCAAGATAAACGACTTCCTTAAGGCGGGCGTAAGGACCACGATCCTGCTCGCCGACTGGCACAGCTACATAAACGAGAAGCTTGGGGGCGATTGGGATAGGATAAGGAAGGCCGGGAGGTACTACGAGGAAGCGTTCAGGTTCTTCTGCGAGGGCTCTAGGATAATCTACGGTTCAGACCTCTATCGGGGGAACGACGAATACTGGGAGAACTTGGTCAAGATATGTAGGCACGTAAGCCTGGCCAGGATCACGAGATGCCTCACCATAATGGGGAGGAGCAAGAAGGAGAGGCTGAGCTTCGCCCAGTACCTCTACCCGCCGATGCAGGCCTCGGATATAAAGGCGCTCGACCTGGACATAGTCCACGCGGGGATGGATCAGAGGAAGGTGCACATGCTCGTCAGGGACGTGTTCCCGAAGCTAGGGTGGAAGGTCCCGGTAGCGGTCCACCACAGCCTCCTCCTAGGGCTAGAGCCCCCTAGGATGCTCGGGCTAGAAGAGGACGAGGCGATGGATTTGGTGGTTTCGAGCAAGATGAGCAAGTCGAAGCCCCAGAACTGCATCTTCATACACGACGACGAGGAGACCTTGAGGAAGAAGGTACTCAAGGCCTGGTGCCCCGAAAGGGTATCCGAGAACAACCCGATCCTCGAGATGGCCAGGCTTATAATATTCCACGAGTTCGACGAATTCGTCGTGGAGAGGCCGTCCAAATACGGAGGGGATGTAACGTTCGGGAGCTTCGAAGAGCTGAGGAGGGAGTACGAGAAGGGTGCCGTTCACCCGAAGGACCTGAAGGAGGCGGTCGCCAGATACCTTAACCGCATAATAGACCCGGTCAGGAGGCACTTTGAGAACAAGAAGGAGCTCTTGGAGCCGTTCGAAGGGTACGAATAGGTTATAAACCCCCGGATTTCCGAAGGATCATGAGGATAAGGATAAACGAGCCCTTCTTCGGGGACGAAGAGGCGAACAACGTAATTAAGGTCCTCAGGAGCCTGAAGCTCACGAGCTCCTCCTACGAAGGTGGGGAGATGGTAAGGGAGTTCGAGGGGAAGCTCAGGGATTACCTAGGGGTCAAGGACGTGGTAGCCGTGAACTCGGGCACTTCGGCATTACTCGCCTCGATGATGGCGATAGGGCTCAAGCCCGGCGATGAGGTGCTCGTCCCCTCCCTCACGTTCGGGGCGACCGCCAACGTAGTCCTGGCCCTAGGAGGTAGGCCGGTCTTCGTGGATATAGACCTCGACAACTACACGATGAGCCCCGAGGATGCGAGGAGGAAGGTAACGGAGAGGACGAAGGCCCTGATCCCGGTCCACCTTTTCGGGCACCTGGCGAAGATGGACGAGTTGCTCGAATTGGCGGAAGAGAAGGGGTTATACGTAATAGAGGACGCATGCCAGGCCATAGGGAGCGTCTACAAGGGGAGGAAGGCGGGGAGCATCGGGGAGCTAGGGTGCTTCAGCTTCTACGCCAGCAAGCCGATAACCTCCGGGGAGGGTGGTGCCGTGGCGACGAACGACGAAGCCCTGGCGGATAGGCTGAGGCTGATAAGGAACCAAGGGATGAGGAAGGGATACGATTACGAAACCCTAGGCCTGAACCTCAGGATGCCCGAGATCGAGGCTTCGATCCTATCGGTCCAGATGGACAGGCTTGAAGGGTTCATAGAGGCCAGGAGGAGGAACGCCAGGCTCCTGAGCGAAGGGCTCGACGGTCTGGGCATAGAGCTACCCAAGGAACTCGAAGGGATGAGGTACAACTGGTACCTCTACACGATAGCGACGGAAGATAGGGACGGGCTTTTGAACCACCTTAACGAGAAGGGTGTGGAGGCCAGGGTCTACTACGATCCGCCGGTCCACTTGAGCGGGCTCTACTCGAAGCGCGACATAAGGCTCCCGAAGACCGAATACGCTTCGAAGCGCATCCTCTCCCTGCCGGTCCACCAGAAGCTCGATCGAGAGGCGATGAGCAAAATCGTCGAACTGATAAAAATTTTTATAAGAAAAGGAAAGTGAGCCGTTATATGTCGATCAAAACCGCGGTGATCCTCGCCGGCGGACTGGGCCTAAGGCTCAGACCCATAACCAACAGGATACCCAAGCCCATGGTCCCGATAAGGGGGAAGCCCCTGCTGGAATGGCAGATGGAGTGGCTACAGAAGCATGGCGTAGAAAGGTTCGTGCTCGCCACCAGCTACATGTGGGAGAAGATCAAGGATTACTTCGACAAGAAGGGGCTGGACGGGATCATATACTCGGTCGAGGACAGGCCCTTGGGGACGGCGGGGGCCATCAAGCTCGCGGCCTCGAAGTTCGACGACGAAGAGTTCTTCGTGCTCAACGGGGACATAATATGCAACGCGGACCTCAGGGATATGGCGAGGTTTCACAGGGAGATGAACTCCAAGCTCACGTTGATGGTCGTCCCATTCGTCTCCCCCTACGGGATGATAGAGCTTAGCGGCAACAGGGTGAGCAGGTTCGTAGAGAAGCCGGCCATACCCGGCCTCTACATAAACGGCGGGGTTTACCTGATGAACAGGGAAGTCGTCCGGGTGATCCCGGAGAAGGGGGACATAGAGCAGACCACGTTCCCAAAGCTCAGCGAAATGGGGGTCATCTACGCATACAAGTACGAAGGGTTCTGGCGCTCCTTGGATACACTTAAAGACCTGAAGGCTATAGAGAAGGAGAAGGTCGTCGTAGATGAAGGTAGCGGTCCTGATACCGACCTACAACGAAAGGGATAACATAGAGAGGCTCATAAGCGAGGTAGCGAAGGCGGGGGTCGATTCGATATACGTGATAGACGACGGGAGCCCGGATGGAACTGCGGAGCTTGTGAAGCGGATGGACGTGAAGGGCCTTCACCTGATAGAGAGGGGGAGGAAGTTGGGCATAGGGTCTGCTTACCTAGACGGGATCGGAGTTGCCCTTAAGGACGGGGCGGACGTGATAGTCCAGATGGATGCGGACTTCAGCCACCCACCGGAGCTCATACCCAAGCTCGTCGATTCCCTGAAGGATGCGGACGTGGCGGTGGCCTCCAGATACGTGAGAGGGGGGAGCGCAAGCGGGCTTCCGATCCATAGGAGGCTGGTGAGCTGGGTGGCCAACGCCCTCGCCAGAGCCCTGCTGGGGATCAGGACGAAGGATGCGACCGGGGGGTTCAGGGCCTTTAGGAGGAAGGTCGCCGAATGGCTCCTAGAGGAGGGGATGAGCTCCAAGGGGTACGAATACCAGATAGAGTTCATTTACAAGGCCGAGAAAAAGGGGTTCAAAGTGGTGGAAGTCCCTTACGAGTTCGGGCGCAGGGCTGCGGGCAGGTCGAAGCTGAAGCTCGGGGACATGCTAAACTTTCTCGTATTCGTGATCAAACTATCTTTCGGCAAATAAAGCTATATACCAGTACTCTGAAAGTCATGCCGATGGTGATGAATTGGGTTGACGAGTTCGAGCTTAGTGAAGTATCAAGTAAAGCTAAAGTTCAAAGTGGAAGGAGTGGTGGAGAGGGCTGACATAATAGGGGCGATATTCGGCCAGACCGAGGGGCTCTTCGGCCCCGAGCTCAACCTCAACGAGCTACAGAAGGGCGGGAAGGTCGGCAGGATAGAGGTGAACATGAAGTCCGAGAAGGATCAAAGCTACGGAGAGGTCATAGTCCCGATGAGCACCGACATCTCGACCGCCGCGCTCATAGCTGCGGCGATAGAGAGCGTGGACAAGGTGGGGCCGTGCGACGCCAAGTTCAAGCTGGTGAGCATAGAGGACGTAAGGGCCGCGAAGAAGAGGCAGATAGTCGAGAGGGCCAAGGAGATACTGAAGGAATGGGCATCCAGGGCCGAGTCGGAGAGCGATAGGGCCATTCAGGAGCTCCTAGAGTCGATCAAGAGGCAAAAGGTGATAAGCTACGGAAAGGAGAACTTGCCAGCGGGTAGCGGGATATTCTCGTCAGATACCATATACGTCGTCGAGGGCAGGGCCGACGTGGTGAACCTGCTCAGGGCGGGGATAGACAACGTAATAGCCCTGAACGGGGTGAAGGTGCCCGAAACGATCATCAAGCTCGGCAAAGAAAAGAAGCTCATAGCCTTCCTGGACGGGGATAGGGGAGGGGACCTGATCCAGAAGGAGCTGGATCAGGTCGTCAAGCTCGAAGGGGTCATAAGGGCCCCAGAAGGGAAGGAGGTCGAAGATCTGGAGCCTACGGAGATCCTCAGGCTCGTGAGGGAGTTCAAGAAGGCGGGGCTACCCGACAAGACCCTGCACAAGGTCAAGGAGGCTTACGAAAAGGTGAACGGGACCCTAGAGGCCTTGATCCTCGACAAGGAGGGAAACGAGCTCAGGAGGGTCCCGATAAGCGAGCTCATACCGACGCTCGGAGAGGTCGACGAGCCCGATTCCGTGATCTTCGACGGGATCATAACCCAGAGGCTCCTGGACCTAGCATCCGAGAGGGGCGTCAAGCTACTGGTAGCCCACAGGATAGGGCAGGTCAAGGGATGGAAGAAGGGGATGACCGTGACCACCTTCAAGAGGCTCGGCTTGGAGTGATTTGATAGTCAGGGGTTTGGACGAGAGGAAGGGCATAGCGATCCTGACCCCGGAAGGGCCCGAGGACCTGATAACCCTGAGGAGGCTCGTAGAGAAGGGGTGCCACCTTAAGGCCGATACGACCAGGCTGATAAAGCCCAGGGGGGAGTACCAGAGGCCCGACAGGGGGGAGCGGGTGAAGGTTAGGATAACCCTGGAGGTCGAGAGGGCGGAGCTCGACGGCTCCTTGAACAGGCTGAGGGTCTTGGGGAGGGTCGTCGAGAGCTCGAGCGATCTGGTCGAGAGGGGGTGCCACCACTCGATCTCCATAAGCCCGGGGGACACGGTTGGGATAAGGAAGGAAGGGCTGAAGGCCGAGCTCCTCGGGAAGAGGGAGGAGGGCCTCATCCTAGTCGCGATAGATTACAGGAGCGCCGGGATAGGATACCTGATCGGGAGCGGCTTTCGGGTGGTTCAGGAGGTCAGGTCCGGGATCGGAGGGAAGATGTACCGAAGCAAGGGGGCGGTGGGCGAATACCTCGACAAGGTCGTAAAGCTGGTGCTCGACCTCTGCAGGGATTGCAGGGTCGTGGTATCGGGGCCGTTCGATCTGAAGCTCGAGCTCGCGAAGAGGCTGAAGAAGATCGGGTACGACGTGGTGGTTTTGGAGGGGCTGGACGTTTCGGGTTTGGACGGCGTATCGCTGATGGTGAATTCGAGGCAGTTCAGGCAGGCTTTAAAGGGTTGCAGGATGGCGGAGATAGCGGAGGCGATGGAAGAGTTCTCGAGGAGGCTCTACAAGTCCGGGGAGACCGTGGCCCTGGGGTTCGAAGAGGTCCTCAGGGCTTCGGAGCTCGGAAGCGTCGATCGCCTGCTGGTCTCGGAGCGCGCCTTCAGATGGGTCGGCGAGGCCGAGCTGATAGGGCTCATAGACAGGGTCGAGAGGATGGGGGGCAAGGTCTACCTGGTCGACGAATCCACCAGCCTGGGGAAGCAGGTCTCCCTGAACGGGGGGCTCATAGCCCTTTTGAGGTATCCTATAGGCCGGAAAACAATTTAACCGTCAAGGGAAACCTTGTCCGTGAAGTGTAGCTTCTGCAACAGGGAGGCGGTTTACTTCAGGCCTTACTCGGGGGAGTACCTCTGTAGGAGGTGCTTCTCCAGGAGCGTCGTCGAAAAGGTGAAGAGGACCATCTCGAAGTACGAAATGCTCGAGCACGGGGACAGGATAGGGGTCGGGGTCAGCGGGGGGAAGGACAGCCTGAGCCTGCTTTACATCCTGAACGGATTGGCCAAGAGGCATGGATCGGGGCTGATCTCCATAACCATAGACGAGGGGATAAGGGGTTATAGCTGGGATGCTATGAAGCTTGCGAAGGAGTTCAGCGAGGGGTTGGGGGTGGAGCATTACCCAACTTCGTTCAAGGAGATCTACGGTTACACGCTCGACGAGCTGATAAAGTTAAGGGACGAGAAAGGGATGAGGGCTTCGGCCTGCTCCATATGTGGCACCTTGAGGAGGAAGGCGCTCGATCTTATAGCGAGAAAGTTGAAGCTCGACGCCCTCGCGACGGCCCACAACCTAGACGACATGGTCCAGACCTTCTTGATAAACCTGATGAACGGCGACCTGGAGAAGCTCAAGTGGCTGAAGCCGAAGATCGAAGGGTTCGGCATCAAGAGGGTGAAGCCTTTTTCGGAACTTTACGAGAGGGAGATACTCGCCTTCTCCTACCTGAATGAGATACCGATCTTCGACAAGGTATGCCCTTACGCCAGGGAGGGGATAAGGTGGGAGGTGAGGAGGATGCTCGATCGCCTCGAGTTCGGGCATCCCGGCGTGAAGTACACCATGCTCAGGTCGGCGCTAAAGCTTGGGGAAGGGATCGAGGAGGAAAGGCCCACGCATTCTTGTATTTATTGCGGGATGCCGTCCTCGAGCCGTATATGTAATGCGTGTAAGATGCTTTTGAGCCTGGGGGTCGAGCCCCGCCCTCAGGAAGGTTAATATCGGACCCCTTCCCCATTGGTAAAAGGCGGTAGGGAGGGCCGGGGGGCTAGCCGTCCCCCGTTCCGGAGATCGGCTATACGCCGGGGCCAGTAACCGGCGGCTAAAGCACGGGTTGGGGCATACCCGCCGGCCCGTGATGGATGAAGCCGCGCCGCTACGGGTGGCCGCAAGGGGACGGCCTTCCGAAGGGAAGGTGATGCCCTCGACCGCCGAACCCGGTTAGGCCCGGGAGGGAGCGGCCGTAAGGCGGGGCGGCTACGCTGTAGCGCCAACGTGGCGGACGGATCGGGTCGGAGAAGGGGGCTTCAAGCCGTGTGAACCCCGCCGGGGCTACCGCCCTAGGACGCTCCTGGCCGCCTCCTCCACCTCGATCCTGTGCTCCTTCGTCGTGTAGACCCTGACCACGTCCAGATAGCCCCTTATCGCGCTCACCAAGGGCATCTCCTCGACCCTTATGACCCGCTCCTCCCTCTTCAGAGGGGAGCGGAATATCATCGTCAAAGAAGAGAAGGTCTCCTTTGTGGACGAGAGGGGTATCGATGGGGCGGTAGGGACGTCCAAGAAGACCGATTCGGGGTCGACCTTGGCCTTTGTGGCTATCTCCCTTTCGATCTCGGCCCTTACATCCTTGCTCGAGAGCAACTCCATGTCCGATCCCTCCTTCCTCTGGATGAGCTTCTCGAAGACGCACTTCAGCAACCTCCGGTTCTTGTAGTTAAAGGCGAGCTCCCTCGCCCTCTTCAGGGCATGAGTCCTGGGCTCGAGCTCGCTCAGCATGCGCAGAACGTGATCGTCGGTGAGCGTGAGATACCTCTGAATGTCCCTCGTATCGGTGAGCCCGAGCTCTTCGTCCGCGAGCTCCATCGCCTTGACCATCATTATCTCCCCGGCCCTAACGGTCCTGTGGAAGTAAACGGCCCTGAACATCTCGTACCTGGCGAGGAGGAGGGCCTCGAACGCGTAGAGGGAGTTGCTGTCCAAAGCCAGGGAGCCGTTCACGACCTCCAGAGAGCTCATTATCCTCCTGGTGTCGACCTTTCCGTATTCCACCCCGGCGAAGTAAGAGTCCCTGGGCAGGTAGTCCATCAGATCGGCGCTCAGGCTACCGCTCACCACTTCGTTCATGAAGTTCGGATGGGCGTTAGAAAGGCCGACCGCCAGATCCGCGACCCTCTTCTCATCGAAGCCGTAGCCCCTCAGGACGTCGGCCACCTCGGTCTCCCTGACTATCCTCCTCGTCAGGTCTTCGTGCTTTACCCCCTTTTCAGCCATGACCTCCTCCATCACGTGAGAGAAGGGGCCGTGCCCTATGTCGTGGAGCAGGAGGGAGAGCGTGAGCTCCTCCTTTAAGGTCGGGTCCATGTATCCCTTCTCGATGAGCTCGTCCGCTATCAAGCCGGATAGGTACATGGCCCCTATCGAGTGCTCGAACCTAGTGTGATGGGCCCCGGGGTACACCAAGTAGGCCCCGGCGAGCTGCTTTATCCTCCTGAGCCTCTGGAAGGTCGGCGTGTCTACGACGTCCCTCTGAACCTCGTCGAGGTAGATGTATCCGTGAATCGGGTCCCTGATCTCCGCCGCGATCATCCAATCCTTTTTTATCGCCCTGGTTATTTAAGGCGTAGGTTGTACAGGTATTCGAGGTTCGATAGCCCCATAGGGACGCTCTTCATAGGGTACTCGGAGAGGGGCGTCTCTTACCTGGGGGATGGGCGGTACTTGAGGGAGTTCCTGAAGCTCCACCCCGAAGCGAAGAGGGACGACGAGGGAGCTGAGCCCGTCCTGAAGGAGCTCGAGGAGTACTTCGGCGGGAGCAGGAGGAAATTCGACATCAAGCTCGACCTGAAGGGTAGCGATTTCCAGCTCAAGGTCTGGAGGGAGATATCCAAGATACCCTACGGGGAGACCAGGAGCTACGGCCAGCTCGCGAGGGCGATGGGGATGCCGAAGGCCTATAGGGCGGTAGGGCT
>JAGGXQ010000001.1 GCA_021162925.1 Nitrososphaerota archaeon | reverse complement strand
TTGCTCAAGCGAGGATTCCCATCCGGCCTGACCCAGCCCCACTTGCTAGAAAAGAGGTTCGTCATCTACACGAAGGCCGGGGTGAAGGATTTGAAGGAGGCGATAGAGGCGGCGATAAAAAACGTCGAGGAGCTCAAGAAGGAGGCGAAGAAATCGCTCAAGCTAAGCAATATTTAAATAGCGTGGCTTTCGCTTATAAAAGCATGAATTATAAGGTCGGAACCCTTCTCGAAAAGGAGCGGCTGACCGATAAAATCTTCAGAATGAAGCTCCACCACCCGCAGATAGCGTCCAAGGTGAGGGCGGGGCAGTTTATACTCTTGCTGATGGACGAGAGATCGGAGAGGGTGCCCTTTGCCGTGTCCGATTGGAGCGGGGGGGATGGTTGGATAGAGTTCGCATTCGAGGTGGTCGGGTACAGCACCAGGAGGCTGTCGGAGGTCGAGCCCGGATACGGGTTTCTGAACGTAGCGGGGCCCCTGGGGAACCCGGTCGAGGTCGAGGGAGGGATCGACGTCTGCGTGGTCGCCGAAGGGGTCGGGATCTCCGAGGCGTATGCGGTCGCCAGGGCGTTCAGGGAGGCGGGGTGCGCGGTCCGCTCGGTCCTAGGGGCCGACAGGGAATCCGAGCTCTTCTACCTGGACAAGGTCGGATCGGTCAGCGACGAGGTGTTCCTCTGCACGAAGGATGGCAAATGGATCCCTGAAAGGCTGAGGGAGGTGATGGAGGCGAAGAGGCCGAATCTCGTCTACACGGTCGGCAAGGTCGAAACCATGAAGGCCGTCTCCGAGCTCACCAAAGAGCTTGGGGTGAGGACCCTGGCGAGCCTGAGGCCGATAATGCTCTGCGGGTTGGGGATCTGCGGCTCTTGCAGGGTCAAGGTGGGGGGGAAGATAAGGCTCACCTGCCTGGACGGCCCGTCCTTCGACGCCCACCAGATCGACTTCGACGAGCTCCTGGCGAGGATGGGCATGTTCAAGGAGGAGGAGCGCATGGTTTCGGAGGTGATGAAATGAGCGAGAGGATAAGGCCCGGAAAGCTACCGAGGCAGGAGGTGCCCAAGAGGCCGGCGGAGGAGAGGGTGAAGGACTTCAACGAGGTCGTGCTCGGTTTCGACGAGGAGCACGCGGTCCTGGAGGCTATGAGGTGCCTCCAGTGCGATCCGGCCCCATGCGTCGAGGGGTGCCCGGTCCACCAGGACATACCCGGTTTCATAAAGCTCATAAAGGAGAGGAAGTTCGACGAGGCCTACTTCAAGGTCAGGGAGCACAACCTACTGTCCGCCATAACCGGGAGGGTCTGCCCTTACGAAAAGCAGTGCGAGGGCGCGTGCATACTCACTAGGGCGAAGAAGCCGATAGCGATAGGGGCCTTGGAGAGGTTCGTCTCCGACTGGGGGGTAAAGCACGGCCTGCACAAGGAGTTCAAGAAGAAGGAGGAAGGCAGGGGCAAGGTGGCGGTGGTCGGAAGCGGTCCGGCCGGGCTGCAAGCGGCCGGTCAACTCGCCCTCCTAGGGTACGAGGTGGTGCTTTTCGAGGCGTTGCACAAGCCCGGAGGTGTCTTGATGTACGGCATACCCGAATACAGGCTCCCGAAGAAGGTGATAGAGGAGGTTTTGAAGTTCCTCAGGGAGGCCGGCGTGGAGATAAGGGAGGGGAGCCCGATCGGCAGGGTGATGACCATCCACGACCTGCTCAAGGACGGCTACAGGGCCGTGCTTATAGGGACGGGGGCTGGCATGCCCAGGTTCCTCAACCTGCCCGGCGAGAACCTCCCAGGGGTGTACTCGGCGAACGAGTTCCTGATCAGGGTGAACCTGATGAAGGCCAACCTCTTCCCAGAATACCCGACGCCCGTTAAGGTCGGCGAGAAGGTCGTGGTGATAGGGGGAGGGGACACGGCGATGGACTCGGCCAGAACGGCCTTGAGGCTCGGAGCGGAGGTCAGCATCCTGTACAGGAGGGGGAGGGAGGAGGCCCCGGCGGGCAGGGTAGAGCTGGAGGAGGCGATAGAGGAAGGGGCGGAGTTCGTGACCCTGACGAACCCGGTCGAGTTCCTAGGTGATGGCAGGATGAAGAAGGTCAGGTGCATAAGGATGAGGCTCGGAGAGCCCGACGAGAGCGGGAGGAGGAGGCCGATCCCGGTACCGGGTAGCGAGTTCGAGGTCGAGGCCGATACGGCCATAGTCGCGATAGGGTACAGGATAAACCCGCTCATAGCCAGAACCACCCCGGACCTTAAGGTCCATGAGTGGTACAAGACGATACTGGTGGACGAGAACTACCAGACGAGCATAAAGGGGGTCTTCGCCGCCGGAGACGTCGTGACCGGGGAGGCGACGGTCGCGAAGGCCATAGGGGCCAGCAAGGTCGCGGTGAGGGCGATCCACAGGCTCTTGAAGGAGGGCTAGCAAAGGTTTTAAGGAACTCCACCTTTTAAGGGCGGAGATGAGGTTCTGCCCCAAATGCAACAGCAGGATGAGGATCAAGAGGGTCAAGAAGGATGGCAAGGTCGTCCCGATGTACGTGTGCGTCAAGTGCGGTTACATGGAGCCGGCCGATAAGACCGAGACCCTGAAGGTCGTGGAGAACGAGGGGGAGGCGATAAAGGTCGTGACCGACGACATAAGGACTTTGCCGACCGCCGAGGTCGTGTGCCCGAACTGCGGTTACAACAAGGCGGTCTGGTGGATGGCCCAGACCAGGAGCGGGGACGAACCCCCGACCCAGTTCTTCCGATGCCTCAGATGTGGCTACACCTGGAGGCAGTACGCCTGATAAGCAAACGTTATTAAACTACGAATTCGATCAGAGGGGAAGGTGATGGTATGTCGTTCGTGGTCAGGACCGAAAGGCCGGACGAGTGGAAGGCCGTCGCTTCCCTCATATCGACCCTGGTGGACGAGGCTACGTTCGAGGTGACGTCCGAGGGCCTATCCTTCAGGGCCATGGACCCCTCTCACGTCGCCATGCTCGATCTCTTCTGGCCGAACAGCGGCTTCGAGAGGTTCGAGTGTGACGGAGAGGTGAAGTTCACCATAAGGATCGACGAGTTCAACAAGATATTGAAGAGGTCCAAGAGAAACGACGAAGTGGAGCTGAGATCGAGCGGGGAGGGGCTCGAAGTCAAGCTGGAGGGGAACTACAAGAGGTCATTCGAGCTGCACTTCATAGAGAGCACCTACGCCCCCGCCAGGTCCCCGAAGTTCTCCTTCAAGGCCAAGTGCCTGGTCGACATAGCTACGTTCAGGGACATACTGAAGGACATAGGGATAGTATCGGATCACGTAACCATAGAGGCGAGGAAGGGGGAGCTTTTGTTCATAGGGAAGGGGGAGACCGGGACGGCGAAGGTCGAGCTGGTCGAGGGCCAGCCCGAGCTCAAAGAGTTGAGCATCGAGGAGGAGAGCAGGTCGACCTACAGCATAAAGTTCATATCGGATGTAACGAACCCCGCCTCCAAGCTTACCGACGAGACTTCGATAGAGTTCTCGAGCAAGCTCCCCCTGAAGCTCGGGTTCAAGCTAGGGGATACCGGAGGGAAGGTCGACTTCTACCTAGCCCCCAGGCTCGAATAGCGGGGCTGAGCATGAGGGGCTTCGCCAAGTGGATGGAGAGGCTCGGGACCGAGGGCGCATTCGAGGTCCTTATGAAGGCCAGGGAGCTGGAGAGGAGGGGGGAGAGGGTAATCCACCTGGAGATAGGGGAGCCGGACTTCGACACGCCCAGGAACGTCAAGGAGGCCGGGAAGAGGGCCCTGGACGAAGGGTGGACCCACTACACCTCTCCAGCCGGAATACTCGAGCTCAGGGAGGCGATAGCCGACAGGATCAGGGAGACCAGGGGCGTCGAGGTCGATCCGTGCAAGGAGGTCGTGGTCATGCCGGGGGCCAAGCCGTGCATATTCGCATCCATACTCGCGCTCATAGACCCTGGGGACGAGGTCCTGATACCCAGCCCCGGCTACCCGATCTACGAATCCGTCGTCAGGTTCGTGGGGGCGAAGCCCGTGCTGATCCCACTTAAGGAGGAGAGGGAGTTCAGGCTCGATCTGGAGGAGCTGAAGGAGAAGATAGGTGATAGCACGAAGGCCCTGATCATCAACTACCCGAACAACCCGACCGGGGCGAACCTGACCGACGAGGATGTAAGGGCGATAGCCGAGATAGCCAACGACCACGACCTCTGGGTCATAAGCGACGAGATATACTCCGAGATAGTCTACGACGGTGGTTTCAGGAGCCCGATATCCGAGCCTGGGATGAAGGAGAGGATGATCCTGATAGACGGCTTCTCAAAGACCTACTCCATGACCGGTTGGAGGCTCGGCTACGCCATCAGTACCCCCGAAGTGGTGGAGAGGCTGATCAGGCTCCAGATAAACATGACCTCTTGCCCCGCGGCCTTCACCCAGGTGGCCGCGATAGAGGCCTTGAGGGGCCCTCAGGACGAGGTGAGGGAGATGGTGAGGACGTACAGGAGGAGGAGGGACCTGATGGTATCCAGGCTGAACTCGATCCCAGGGTTCAGGTGCGTGGTCCCGAAGGGCGCCTTCTACGCCTTCCCGAACGTGAAGGAGTTCGGCATGAGCTCGAGGGAGCTGATGGAATACCTGCTCGAAAAAGCTCATGTAGCGACGCTGAACGGCGACGCGTTCGGGCTCTACGGGGAGGGATACCTGAGGCTCTCCTACGCAACCAGCGTCGAGAACATAGAAGAGGGCGTAGCCAGGATCAAGGAGGCCGTGAACTCGCTTTAGCTAGTCTAGCCTCCTCACTATCTTTCCGTATATCTTCGCCTTACCCCCGGTATGCTCCGCGAGCAGGTTCCCGCATACGTTGCACCTTATGTCTATCGTCGTGTGCGAGTAGACTATCTGCTCGTTGCCACAGCTCTTGCACTTAACCAGGAGGAAGGCGCTCCTGGGCTTCGGGATTAGGTTCCTATACCTCACTTTACCACCTCCGCCTTCTTCAGCCTCACCCCTTCCCTCATCGATATCATCCCGCACTCCTTACACTTCAGCTTCAGGGTCACCTTCTTCGTGGTCTTCGCCGGCCTCTTGAGCTCCGGATACTTCTGGCCACCGTACCCCTTCTTTCGCTCCTTATGCCTCCTCGCACCCCAAGACATGGCGCTCTCCTTCCCCTTCTTGTAGATGCTGACCGTGTGTACGGTGTGCTTCCTACACCTTGGGCAGTAGGTCCTTATCTCCTTCGGTATCTTCATTTGATAGACCCCAGCCCATGCGGAGCTATAAACCTTCCGTGATCGCCTCGACCATCCTTATGGACTGGACCGTAGGGGCTACGTCGTGGGTCCTTATCAGGCTGGCGCCGTTCATAACCGCATAGATTTCGGTGGCCAGGGATGGGAAGAGCCTATCCTCGGGCCTCTCTAGCCCCAATACCGCCCCTATGAACGACTTCCTAGAGGTCGAGACGCATATGGCCCTCCCCAGCTCCCTCAGCCTCCTCAGCCCCTTCAGCACCTTAAGGTCCCAGAGATACCAGGGCATGTCCCTCTGGACCGAGAAGACCCCCCTGCCTTCATTCCTGAAGAACCCTATGGCCGGATCGACGACCACCGACTCCAGCTCTATCCCGGAGGATTCGGCGAGCTTCAGGCTCTCCCTCAAGGCGTTCAGGACCCTGCTTACGGGATCTCCGACTCCCGTGAACCTTTCATGGGCCGATAGGATCAGGCCGGCGCCGCGCTCCCTTACAACCCTCCCCATCCTCTCATCCGCCTTCAAACCGCTCACGTCGTTCACGATCTCCGCCCCTAGCCTCAGGGCCAGATCCGCGACCTCCGACCTTACGGTGTCCACCGAGATCGGGATCGATACCGAATCCGCGACCGCCTTGATGGCCCACCTGATCCTATCCTTCTCCTCCTCGATACACACGCCCCCCTCGAGGTAAGGGGCGGTCGAAGACGCCCCCACGTCTATGAAGTCCGCACCCTCCTCCTCCATCTTCAAGGCGGTCTTGGACACCTCCTCGGGGCCGATCCTTACCGAGCCCTTGTAGAAGGACTCGGGGCTTACGTTTATCACACCCATGACCCTCGCCTTGAACCCGTCCCCGAGCTCGACGCCAGCCAGCCTAGAATACACGCGATCCACGCCTTAAGGTGGAAAGGCAAGCTTATATGGTTTCCAAAGCAAAAATCGATCCGTTGAAAGGGGCCCTGCTCGACCTTGCGGTGGAGCTGGTGGAGAGGGCGAGGGAGAGGTCGATAACCCTCAGGGTCTTGGGCCCGGTGGCGGTGATGCTTCACTCGGAGGAGTACATCGGGCTTTACGAGGCGCTGGATCGAAGGAACCCAGAGCTCAGGCTCGCGGGGTACCTCGGCCAGTCCAAGGCCATAGAGGGCTTGATGAGGGAGGAGGGTTTCGAGCCCCTGTCCAGGTTCGGCCCTTCCGGCAGGATATATTCGAGGGGAGGGACGGAGGTGAAGGTCTTCTTTGGCAAGCTATCCCTGAACCACGATCTCGACCTCGAGGGCAGGCTCGAGGCGGACTACCCGACCGCCCCGCTCTCGGAGCTGGTACTCGAAGCCTCCCAAACGGTCAGGATGGGCGAGGAGATCAAGGACCTGATCGTCCTCTTCCTGGCCCATGAGGTTAGCGAAGGGGATGATGAGCTAATAAACCTGGGGCGGATATCCAGGGTCTTGGCGAGGGACTGGGGCTTCTACTACACGGCCACCAGGAACCTGAGAAAGGTGAGGAACCTGCTCGAAAGGTACTCGCAGCTCACCGAAGAAGAGAGGGGCCTGATCTCGGAGAGGATAGGGAGGGTCTTGGAG
>JAGGXQ010000018.1 GCA_021162925.1 Nitrososphaerota archaeon | reverse complement strand
ATCATCGCCGCCGTCTCGTACTCGGGGCCTCCGGTCTCCTGCGGATAGCCCTCCGTGGTTATCTTCCTGTGGCAGCCCATCACGCAGTACTCACAGGGCCACCTCTTCGGCTTCAGGACCTCGTTGAACCTAGGAGTCCCTATGAGCTTAGCTCCCTCCTCCCATTCGTCTCCGCCGAAGTTCTTTATAGGCAGCAGGCCGTTCTCCTCTCTCGGGACCACGGCGGCGACCTGTCCCAGCTCGGCGTTCGTCTTCGTGAATTCCGCCTTGTTGATCCTAGGGAGCAGGTCCTCCCTGTAAAACTTCAGCAACCCGTCCTTGTCGGCGAGCGGAGGGGTCATGGTCCCGTTGGCTACCAAGGCCTTCACGTTCTTCGAACCCATCACCGCACCGCCACCGCACCTGCCGAAGACGCCGTGCTTGTCGTTCACTATCGCGGCATACCTCACCAGGTTTTCTCCGGCCTGCCCTATCGCCGTTACGGTGAGCCTCCTCCCTCCAACGTCCTTCTTTATGGCATCGACCACCTCGACCGCATCCATGCCCCAGTAGGCCGAAGCGTCCCTGATCTCAGCCTTCCCCTCCTCGACGTAAACGTAGACCGGCTTGCTCGCCTTCCCCGCAAGCACGACCGCGTCCACTCCGGCCTGCTTCAGTATCGGGCCTATGTGCCCTCCTGCTATCGACTCGGCGTAGTGCTTCGTCAAGGGCGATATGAACACCGCCGTGCACCTTCCAGCCCCAGCTATCGGAGCCGCCTGATAGGGGCCGGTCGCGAAGATCAGCAGGTTCCTAGGACCCAGCGGATCGGCCCAGGCGGGGTAGTGATCCCAGAGCAGCTTCGTTCCAAGCCCAGCACCTCCGATCCAAGTCTTCTCGAACTCCTCGTCGATCTCCACGTAAGAGACTTTCTTGCTCGTCAGGTTTATCCAAGCTATTTTCCCCCAATATCCGCCTTTCGCATTCATATGAGATCGTTAGTGTTGAGTATTTGGCATATTTTAACTTTTCGGGCGGAAAAAAGAGAAATTGAAATTTAGTCCCCCGATATATCTATTACTTTATAACGAAGGTCCTCTCGATGGCTCAAATCGTCGCCCTTAAAACTGGAGGGCCCAAATTTAAAGCTCGATGACGGGTGTCGAATTGCGGAGTGGTTGTACTTAAAACTATGCATAATTAACCGAATATAAACATTATATAAGTTATTTATTCCACTTGAAATTAAAAACATTTATAAGCTTTAAAGAGATCTCCAGGGTGGTGAGTTGAGAATGCTGGAACAGGTCGCCAAGTTGATAGGAGACGAAATAGGGGCGGATAAGGTGCTCACATCCTACAGCGACATGTACGTATACGAATTCGATGCGACCCCGATGTTCAGGGGGAAGCCGGACCTGGTGGTGAGGGCGTTCTCCATAGACGACGTAGTAGCGGTCATGAAGATAGCGAACGAGCGCAAGATACCGGTGGTCCCTAGGGGGCACGCATCTAGCCTCACCGGTGCGGCCGTCCCTTCACAGGGAGGGATAGTCCTAGATCTGAGCGCCATGAGGAAGATCGAGGTCCACCCCGAAGACGGTTACGTGAAGGCCGAGGCCGGTGCCACGGTGGCGGAGGTCGACCTAGCCTGCAACGAGTTCGGGTTCTTCCTCCCTCCGGATCCGGCGAGCGCCGACACCGCTACGATAGGCGCATCGATAGCCGAAAACGCCGGAGGCATGAGGGGGGCGAGATACGGCTCGTTCAGGAACTGGGTCCTCGGCATGACCGTGGTCCTTCCGGGAGGGAAGGTGTTCAAACTCGGGGCCCCGGTCTTCAAGCAGCGCATGGGCTACGACCTCATGCAGCTGTTCATAGGGAGCGAAGGGACCCTCGGCGTGATAACCGATGCGACCCTCAAGATAATACCTCAAAGGGAAGGCCTGGTCAGGTTCTTCTCCTACTTCAGGAACATAAGGGAGGTCGTCGACGTTATACAGGACCTGAAGCGCTCCAAGATAGACCCGCTCGTCGTCGAGTTCATGGACGAAGAGACGCTCAAGTGCGTGAACGAGGCATATAAGACCAACTTCAGGACCGATGGAATAGCCCTCATGATAGACATAGACGGGTACCAAGAGCAGCTGGACGCGGTTGCGGGCAGGGCCGAGGAGATAATAAGGAAGCACAACCCGCTCGAGCTCGACAAGGCGAGGGGTGGCGAGCCGAAGGCCATCGAGCTCTACACGGCCAGGAAGGCATCCTACCCGGCGATTTCGAGGCTGAACAAGATAGTCCTGATAGAGGACCTCACGGTCCCGCTGTCCAAGGTCCCCGATGCGTTCAGCGAGGCCAAGAGCATAGGGCGCAAGTACGGGATATCCATCCCGACCTTCGGGCACATAGGGGACGGGAACTTCCACCCGACGATAACCTTCAGGGAGCTGACCAAGGAGAACCTGGAGCTCGCGAAGAAGATATTCGAGGAGGTGAGCGACGTGGCGATAAAGTACGGAGGCGTCGTATCCGGGGAGCACGGCATAGGCCTCCAGAAGAAGGCCAGCTTCGTGAGGATGCTAGAGAGCATGGGCTCCTCGGAGCTGATCGAGTACATGAAGAGGGTCAAGGAGCTCTTCGACCCGAACGGGATCATGAACCCGGGCAAGGTGTTCTAGGAGGTGGTGAAGATGTCCGAACTCTTGTTGAATCCGGAAGAGCTGAAGAGCATAACCGAGTACTGCAAGAAGTGCGGGATGTGCCTATCTCACTGCCCGATATACGAAGCCAGCGACAGGCTCGAGAGCGTAAGCCCCAGGGGCAAGCTGATAATAGGGCTCGGCCTCCTCTCCGGGGAGCTGAAGCTGGATGAAACCCTATCTCACAAGCTCATGTCGTGCGTGCTCTGCTCCGAGTGCGTCGATTTCTGCCCCGCCGGCCTCGACATACCGAACCTGATCCTAGGCGCCAGGATAAGCAGCAAGGTCTACGAGGCCCTCCCAGAAAGCCTCGCCAAGGTCATAGAGAACATCAAGACCAAGGGGACCCCGCACGGGAAGGACGTGACGGAGAAGAGCAAGTGGTTCGACCTGGTCGGAGAGGTGGAGAAGGAGGGGGACGTGCTCCTCTGGAGCGGCTGTACCTCCGCCCTGACCAATCCGAACCTGGTCGCAACGGCCTACAAGCTGCTGAAGAAGCTGGAGGGCGGTAGCGTTACGGCGTTAAGAGATGAGCCATGTTGCTACGCCATGTACGTGTACACGGGGAACCTCGACGCCTACAAGGAGGAGATGCTGAAGGTCATCGAAAGGGTGAAGGAGGCGAAGGCGAAGGTCCTGGTGTCCCTTTGCCCGGCGTGCACCAGGTCGTTCAGGATTTACTCGAAGCTCGTCGGGATAGAGCTGCCCTTCAGGGTCCTTCACGTATCCGAGTACCTGCATGAGAAGCTCGTAAAGAATGGAAAGAAGATCGCGCTCCCGAACCCGGTCACCGCCGCTTACCACGATCCCTGCACCCTTGTAAGGGGGCTGGGGGTCAGGGATAAGCAGAGGGAAGTGCTCTCCAGCATAGAGAACCTCAAATGGTTGGAGATGAAGGGGACCAGGAACTGCTGCGGAGGCGGTGGGGCCTACGGACTCTACCAGCCCGATTGGTCGGCCAAGATATCGAGCAGGAGGCTCAGGGACGTGCCCGAAGGCGTGAAGACGATAATAACGACGTGCCCAACCTGTGAAGCCACCTTCAAGAAGGCCATAAAGAGAGAGAACCTGGACATCGAGGTAAGGGACCTGGTCACACTAGTCTACGAAGGGCTCAAGGAGTAGGCCGAAAGGGTCTACCCCTCCCTCGTTTTTTCCAGAGGCTTCAGCACTATTATCCTTTTTTCATCCGATACGCTCACGAGCACCTCATCCCCGGCCTTAAGGCCCCACTCCTTGACTATGCTCCTGGGTATCGTGACCACCAGGGCCTTCGAACCGCTTACGTGGTAGAGCTTCCTGACGGTGACCAGCCTCATATCAGGCATAGGGGTCGAAAGCTTATAAGTGGTTGCGTCCTTCAAATGGCGTGCCCAGGGCGATAAGCTACATAATGTCGGTGATGCTCATGACCCTTATCATAGCGGGCCTATCCTTCGGCGTCTACCTATGGGCCACGGGGGAGATAAGCACGGTCCGCGACCTGATAACCGGAGCTATGGACGCGAAGATTCAGATGCTCAAGGAGTCGATGGTCGTCGAGCACGTAGCCTTTGGCGTCGACGGGGATCATGTCGACAACGTAACCGTCACGGTCAGGAACGTTGGCGAGGTGCCGATAAAGATAGACTCGATCTACGTGAACCACACGAGGTATGAGATAAGCCCCCCAGTCACCATAAACCCGGGTAAGTTCGAGGACCTGACCGTGACCTTCCCCTCCCCCCTCCCCCTCTCATCGGCGTACGAGGTGACGGTCCCGACCACCAGGGGGAACAAGGTGGTGGGCGAGTACTCGCCTTGAAGGCGATAAGCTACGTTATGTCGGTCATGCTCATGCTCTTGGTGGTGAGCGT
>JAGGXQ010000051.1 GCA_021162925.1 Nitrososphaerota archaeon | reverse complement strand
TGACTTAAATAAAGCTTGTGACTTATAAATGCCCCAGACGAGACCCATAATAAGTATAGAGAACGTCGTCGCGTCGGCGAGCGTGTTTCAGCCCATAGATCTGAACCTCATCACGAAGAACTTTACCGATGTCGAGTACCGGCCCGAGCAGTTCCCCGGACTCGTCTTCAGGCTTAAATCCCCGAAGACCGCCACCCTGATATTCAGCTCCGGGAAGATGGTCTGCACGGGCTCTAAATCGGAGGAGCAGGCGAAGAAGGCGGTGAGGGCCGTGGTCCAGAAGCTCAGGAAGGGGGGGATCGATATAAAGAACGAGCCGGTCATAGAGATACAGAACATAGTCGCGTCGGCGAATCTGGGAGGCAAGATATACCTGGAGAAGGCGGCCGAAGTGCTCCCCAGATCCATGTACGAGCCGGAGCAGTTCCCCGGTCTGATCCACAGGATGATAGAGCCGAAGACCGTGATCCTGCTGTTCGCGAGCGGAAAGCTCGTGTGCACGGGTGCCAAAAAGGAGGAAGAGGTATACAGGGCCGTGAACAACCTCCACAAGATCCTGGAGGAGAAGGAGCTGATAACTTACACTTAATCCTCTTATTTTTTTACCTGGGCGATTATGGCCCTGTATCCGTCCTCCTCAAGTACGTTCATCTCGTAGAGGATCTTCGCCAGCTCGCTAATCTTCGAGAAGCTGTGCAGCCTTATCCCATCCCTCTTAAGGGCCTCCCTCCCCCCTTCCTCCCTGTCTATGAGCACGGCCGCATCCTTCACTATCCCCCCTTCGGCCCTCACCGATCTAGCGGCGTTGAGTATGGAGTTGCCCGTCGTAACGAGGTCATCTACTATAAGGCACCTCCACCCAGGGTTCAGCCAGCCCTCGACCCTCTTCATGGTCCCATGAAGCCTCTCGCCCTTCCTTACGTAGATCATCGGCTTCTTGAGTTCGTAGGAAAGGACGCTGGCGTAAGGCATGCTCCCGGTTGGTATGCCGACTATGGCGTCGAACTTGAGCCCCTTCAAGACCCTCTTGTACGCCTCGATCACGGAGCGAAAGGCCCCTGGGTAGCTAGGAACCAGCCTGAGGTCGATGTAGTAAGGGCTCTTTTTACCGCTCGTGAGCGTGAAGACCCCGAACCTTAGGGCCCCTATCTTCACCAAGAGCTTGGCGATGTCCATCAGCAACTCGTCCTTTTCCATACCATAGCTAAAGGATTTAACCTATTTCTACCTTACCCAAACGTGCCGGAGGTCTGGCTACCTTATGGGAGGGTCGAGGTATCGGCGAGCCTGAGCACCGATAGGTTAGGCCCGATCCTCAGGCCGGAGTTTGGGGAGCCCCTGCCGATCGAGGCCTTGAGAAAGGAGATCGAGGGCCTAGGGCTGAAGGGTAAGGTTGCGGTCTTGGGCAGGGGGCTACCCGATCGGTTGCTGGAGGAGGTTAGGGAGGCCTTGAGGGAGCTAGGGGTAGAGCCCTTCACCCCGGGCGGTCTAAAGCCGAAGAGGAGCGTGCTCATCGACGGGGCCAGCGTCGAACTCCCCGAACCCGTCAAGCTCTTGGTGGTCTCTTGCCTAAGGCCGGATGGCTTCTTCGGGGTTTACTGCCCCACATCGGCCCTGGTAGAGGCCTTGGGAGAGGGGGTCATGGGTGAGGTCTTTAAGAGGTTCGAGGGGAGGCCCAAGCCCCTAGAGGAGACCGGGGCCCTCTGGTTCTCTAGAAGGGTCGCCGAGGAGCTAGGCGCCCTGGGGCTCGGCATCCTGCTAGAGAGGGGGATAAGGTGGGTCAGGGGAGGGGAGCCCGGAAAAGTCGCCGAGGAAGGCATGAGGATGTTGAGGGAGAGCGCAACGAAGAGGATCAGGGGGGTGGGGCTCGTCGCAAGCCCGGGCTTCGAAGAGAAGGGGAGCCTGGCTTCGTGCCTTAAGGCGATGTGGAACGTATCCGGGCTGAGGGACGGCTCGGGCCTCTTGATGCTATGCGAATCTTCCGGCGGGCTCGGGAGCAGGGCCTTGGAGCTCTACATGAGGGGGCTGATAAAGGAAGGGCACAGGGGCTACGTGGAGGGCGTAGAAGACCTGGTGATGCTCAAGGAGGTCAGGGAGAGGTTGAAGCTTGGGCTCGTTTCGGGGCTCCCGCTCCTCTACGTCAAGAAGCTCGGGTTCGAGCCCTTCAGGAGCCTGAGCGAAGGGGTAGAATCCCTCAAGGGATACGGGAGGCTTTCGTTCGCCCCCGAGGCGTCCCTAACGGTCGTCAGAAGTAGGTGAAGAGCATGTTCCCCCTTATCGTGAAGAAGTAGAGCCAGACCAACAGGGCCAGGGATGCCACGAAGGCCAGCTTCCTCCCCTTGGAGAGCGGTGAGACCTCGTCTAGGGGCCTCATCTCCGGTGAGTAGGTGGAGAGGATGAGGACGAGCAGGCCCATGAGGACGAAGCCCATGAGCATCATCACCACGGCGCTGATGAAGGTGGTGAGCTTATGCTTCTCGACGCCTAGGGCCGAGCTCGCTATGTGCCCTCCATCGAGCTGCCAGGCGGGGAATAGGTTGAGGAAGGTCACGAAGAAGCCTATGGACGAGGCGAAGAAGAGCGGGGATAGGATGACGTTCTGGTTCGGGTGGAAGTAGTTGATCAGCCACTCGGTGTAGATGTCGAGCCTGTTCACTTCGACGAGCAGTCCGCTGCTCAGGTAATGGGATAGCTCCCTCTGGGTCAGAACCGGGGAGGTCATGCCGGCCACGATGGAAACCACGAAGGTCGTCACAAGCCCCGCAATGGGGCCCGATATCCCAAGGTCGAAGAGGCTGTCCCTGTTCACCGGGGGCTCAAGGGAGGTGATCACGGCCCCTAGGGTCGGCCAGAACCCCGGGATGCCCGGTATGAAGTAAGGCAGGGAGGTCTTCATCTTATGATACCAAGAGGCGAGCTTGTGGCCGAATTCGTGTATCCCTATGATGCCCATCATGCTGGCCGTGTAGAGGAAGACCGATTCGAAGATCGTGATCTTCGGCACGCCCATGAACCTTATGTAGCCGTCCAAAGCCACGACCAGCACGGTTGCGAGTAAGAGGGCCGAGGGTTTCAGGTTGCTCCTCCTCTTAACCTGCGGGGCCTTAAAGACGTAAAGGACCAAGGATGAGTCCCTCCTCCTGAGGGATGCGAGGTATCCTCGGGCCTTGAGCCCCTGAACGAGCCGCTCGAAGTTCAGCTTCAGGTCCCCGTCCTCTACCAGATACTCAAGGGTCCCGTCCTCCCTCTCGTACTTATCGAGTACCTTGAACCTTGAGGAGACCATCGAGTCTATCTCGCCGTTTAACTCCATCAAGAGGGTCATGCCCGGAGGCCTTAAAATACGTTATTCAGGGTAGCACTTGCGCAACGGCCAAAGCCCAAAATTAAAAAATGCCTGCGCTTTAAGGAGCGAAAAGATGATAGAGGTTAGGGAGCTGACGAAGAAGTTCGACGGGGTAACGGCCCTTAACGGCGTCGGTTTCGAGGAAGTTGGTAACCGCCCTTTAGAAAGATTTTGAATTCCGGGAGGGCCGCAACCTCCCATCGCCGATAACGGCTCGGCAGAACCTTGAAGAAAAAGCATATATTTGCCTGTGAGGTTGGAAAGAACGTTGCAGGAGCAGGTGCTCAGAAGGGTTGGAGATTACACGATAGAGAGGTGTTCGAGGAAGGATCTTGAAGAGGTGATCGAGATAAACAAGGGGGCCCTCCCCGAGCATTATCCCGCTTTCTTCTTCGAGGAGCTCCTTGACAGGTTTCCCGAGAGCTTCTTGGTGGCGAGGAAGGATAGAGTAGTTGGATACGTCATGTGCAGGGTCGAATACGGGCTCTCGTTCGTGAGGAAGCTTAGCTTGACCAGAAAGGGGCACATCGTATCC
>JAGGXQ010000149.1 GCA_021162925.1 Nitrososphaerota archaeon | reverse complement strand
TGGCGTAGAATATGTCGGTCACCCTCATCACGATCTCGTCGATCAAGCCTCCGTAGTATCCGGAGATGGCGCCTAGCACTACCCCGATCAGGACTATCCCTCCGACGGCCATCAGGCCGACCCTAAAGGCGGTCCTGGTCCCCCATATACATCCGTAGTATATGTCGTACTGGCCTTCGGTGGTCCCGAATGGATGCTCCGGGCTCGGGGGCCTCGGGGTCGGGACGAAGCCGTCCCTGGGTATAATGTACGGGTCCCTCCAGCCGGGAGGGGGAGGCGCTAGAACCGGGGCGAGGATGGCTACGATGGCGAAGATTATGACTATGGAAAGCCCTATTATGGAGAGGGGGCTCTCCTTCACCCTCCTCAAAGTGAACTTGAGCTCCTTGAACGTGGGCTCGAGCGAACTTGGTTCCTTTTTGGCCATCTCGTTCACCCCCTAATACCTTATCCTCGGGTCTATGTAGGCGTAGAGGATGTCAACCACCAGGTTGGCCACCACGTAGACGACGCCGACCAGCAAGGTGAAGCCGAGGACCGCCGGTATGTCGAGCTGGGTAGCGGCATGGGCGGCCCAGTACCCGAGCCCGTAGTAGTCGAACACGGTTTCGGTTATCACCACCCCGCATATGAGGCCGGCGGTGAGGCTCCCCGCGACCGTGACCAAGGGTATTAGGGCGTTCCTCAAAGCGTGCTTGTATACCACGACCCTCTCGCTCAACCCCTTCGCCCTAGCGGCGAGTATGTACTCCTTGCTCAAGGCCTCGAGCATGCTCGACCTCATTATCCTCATGGGCAGGGCTATTATGACGAGGGTGAGGTTGAGGTCGGGGAGTATGAGGTGGGTGAAGGCGTCCCAGGCCACGTCCAGCCTCCCGTTCAGCAAGCCGTCTATTATGTTCATCCCGGTGTACCTTATGAAGTCGGGCGAATGGACGACCTGGCTGAAGTAGGGGCTAAGCCTACCAGGCGGGAATATGTGAAACCCACCGTAGAAGATCGAAAGCAGTATGATGGCCGACCAGAAGGTGGGGAGGGACCATCCGGCTATCGCGACGAACCTGGTTATGTGGTCGATGGCCTTGTCCTTATGCACGGCCGATAGGATGCCGAATATCACCCCGATTATCAGGATCATGGGTATGGCGAATATGACCAGCTCCAGGGTAGCCGGGAAGAACGTCAATATCGCCTTCGAAACGGGCATGTTGACCGACTTGGACCAGCCGAGGTTCCCGCTCAAGACCTGACTCAGCCAGTTGATGTATTGAACCGGGAGGGGGTCGTTGAGGTGGTACTTCACTATTATCTCCTCTATGTGCTCGGCCATCTTCGGGCTGGTTACGTAAAGTGCGGCCCTCTCTTCGGGGCTGAAGAGCTGGGCTATGCTAAAGACCAGTAGGGTAACCCCGATCAAAACGACGGGGAGTACCGCCACCCTCCTTATTACGTAGCCCCTTAGACCCATTAAAAAAAGAAGTGGAAATGGCGGTATTAATATCCTTTACTTAGCGGGTAGAAGTAGACTCCGGGGTATATCGGGTTGTAGTACCATCCCTTAACCCAGTCCCTCTCGTAGTGGCGGTCGACGGGCTGGGCCAGCGGAACGCTAGGCACGTCTTCGTAGTACAGGAGCGCTAGCTTGTGGTATATCTCGGCCCTCTTCGTCGCATTTACGGTACTTATACCCTCCTCGATGAGCTCATCGACCTCCGGGTTAGAGTAGTGCTGCCAGGCGGCGAACGTACCTTTGCTGTGCATGAACGGGTGGACGAAGTTGTGCGGATCCGGATAATCGGCGAGCCAGCCTATCAGGAATATCGGCAACCTGCTCTTCACCATGTCCCTCAGGAACGTAGGCCACTCGACGGCCCTTATGTATATCTTGAACTTGGGGTTGAGCGATTCGATGTTGTACTTCAGGATTTCACATGCGGTCTTCCTCGCTAGGTTCCCTACGTTGTAGGTTATCGTAAGGCTGAAGCCCTTCTCCCAGACCTCGCCGCCCCAAGCCTTCTTGAAGTACTCCTCGGCCAAGGTCAGGTTGTACTCGTACTTCGGGGCATCCTCCCAGTAGAACGGGAGGCCCTTGGCTATCGGGTTCGCGGGCCTTATCGCCTCTCCGAGCAAAGCTTCCTCTATGAACCTGTCGTAGTCGAATGAGTACGCGAACGCCTTCCTGACGTTCACATCAGAGAAGAAGTTGGGCGGTATGCCGTTGCCATCGAGCTTGCCGCTACCTATGTACGGGCTGTCGCTGGATATGTCGAAGGTGAAGAACATGGCCGGACTGACCATAAGTGTGGGCAGATCCTTGTAGACCCTTATGTTGGGTACGCCCTCGAGCTCCTTTATGTGCGCCCTGGGCACGTAGACTATATCCGCATCTCCCGACAGGAACATGAGCTTCCTGGTCGACCACTCGTCCACCTTCTTTATGATGGCGGTCTTTATCTTCGCGGGCTCACGCCAGTAGTTGTCGTTCCTGGTGAGCACCACCTCGACTCCATGCTCCCACCTATCTAGCTTGAACGGCCCGGTCCCCATCATCTTCTCCTGGAGAGGAGGAGTCTCCGGGTTGTTGTACTTGACCCACTGGACGTAGTCCTTCCAGCCGGGCCAGTCTCCCTGCTCTATGCACCACTCCTTATCCAGTATGGAGGACCAGGTCTGGGCCAGGATCGCCATGAACGGAGGATACGGCCGCTTGAGGTGGAATACTACATGAGTGGAGTTGGACTCGACCGCATCGTCTATCATATGCCCGACCTTCGCCGCTATGGTGGGATCGGTCAGGTTGTACTCCCTGGTCGAGTCTATCCCGAGCAGGGGCTCTAGGAACATCCAGACCGGGCCTCCGTCCCTGTCCTGGACCATCGCCCTCTCGAACGAGTACTCCACGTCTTCGGGGGTGAGCGGGTTGCCGTTGGAGAACTTGACCCCCGTTCTTATCTTGAAGGCGTAGGTCAAGCCGTCCGGGCTTACGTACCAATCGGTGGCGAGCAGAGGATCGAACTCATCGGTCTTTCCGTCGTGGAAGGCGATGAGCGTTTCATAGACGTTGAAGATCACCTCACCGCTTGCGGTATCGTAGGCCCAAGCCGGATCTAGGGTCTCGGGCTCCCCTATGGTAGCGACTATTATGGTGTCGGGGTTCTTTATGGCGGGTAGGACCGTCAGGACCTTGGACAGAGGGCCTACGGAGAGGACGTAGGTGCCGGCGCTCTTCGTTATCGTGAAAGTCACGTTAAGGCTCTCGCCAGGGGGCACGGTCACCGACTTCGAGGCCTCGGCCGTGCCGTTGACGTACAGATATACGGTTTCCGTCACGTTACTACCGCCTACGTTGGCCAGCTCGGCGATCACGGTGACCGGCTTACCGGACTCGACCTTGCTAGGTTGAACGATCAAGTCTGTGTAGTTGAGCTTTCCGGGGGTGGCCGTTGGGGCTGGGGTGACCGCCAAGTACGCTGCGACTCCCGCTATTACGATTACGATCACGATAAGTACCACTTCTAGTTTCGTTAACGCACTTCTTTTGCTTTTCATATTCTCTTAAAGGGAGACGTTATCATTTTTAAACCTTTCTATCCATCCGATAAAATTTGGCCATGAATAACCGCCCCGGATTCTAAAAGGCTCAAATCACGTACCCGATTCCATCCAACCCTCCTATAAGCTCCCCTTTGAGCGTGACTATCCAGCAGTCCTTCAAATGCTTCCTGAGCCTCCTGACCATGGGGGAGGACTTGATCCTCCTAGGGGAGTAGCCCCAGCAGGCGAGTGCTCTGTTGAATGCGGGCATCACTATCACGTCCAAGCACCCCTTGCCCTCGAAGAATGCTTCCCTCTCCACCTTCAAAACGAGCCAGACCGGGGAGCCGCTCAGGGGGCTACCCTCTCGGTTGTAGGTCGGGTGGATGTGGCCCATGACGATCCTCTTCGAAGGTGAGAGGGCCAGGGAGGGGAGGGTGTGGCCGTGGACGAGCGCCGTGTCCCCTATTCTAATGCCCCTCCTATCTGCCAAGGTGAAGCCGTTCGGTAGCACCCTTCCTAGGCCGCCATCGTGGTTCCCTGGGACGATCACGCCCCCAACCCTGAGCTTCCCGAAGAACTCCCTCAACCACTTCCTCTCCAGACCGCTGACCCCCCTTATCGAATCCTTTACGTCGCCCAAGATCACGAGCTCATCGAAGCCCAGCTCGTCCTCGAGCCCGTTTATCTCATCGGCCATTTCCTCGAGGTTGGAAGCCATCGCGACCCCGAACCTACGCTCGAACCCTATGTGAAGATCCGCGACCACCAGATACCTCTTGCCGCAGTCGAGCAGCAGGGCCGGATGGGGGAAGGCTATCCTCACTTTACATTTCAAAGCCCAAGACATATAGGGATGGAGGCTTAAATCGTTTTGATGCTGGAGCGGATAAGGGCGAAGTACGGAGGCCATAAGGGGTTCGAGAAGGCGTGGGAAGCGGTCAAGAGAGGTGCCGTCAAACTACACAGGTTCCTCCCGAGCGGGAGGGAGATATGGACCGTCGTGGGGATGGAGGAGCACTTGGTCGATGACGAAGAGGGGTACTGTAGCTGCAGGCACTACTACTTCTCGGCCATGAGGAAGGGCGGGGTCTGCTACCACATCTTGGCGGTCAGGATGGCGAAGGAGCTCGGCCTCTACGAGCTCATCGAGATGGACGACGAGGAGTACCCGACCTTCCTGGCGCTCCTGCTAGAGGACCTTTCGGAGGCCC
>JAGGXQ010000097.1 GCA_021162925.1 Nitrososphaerota archaeon | reverse complement strand
TCGGCCTTGATGGCGATAGCCCTATCCACCACTTCACTCGCCTTGGTCTATTCGATACTCAGGGAGAGGAAGCTACTGGCGAAGGAGGCGGGCCAGGTACTCCTTGCATCATCCATGCTCATAGACATACTGAGCATGCTCTCGCTATCCCTGATCTTCGTCTCTTTCGAGTACGAAATGATCGCATACTTGGTGGTGCTCGCCATAGCCATCTACGCCGCCCCCAGGCTCGGCAGGTACATCCTCTCCAGGTACAAGGGGAACGTGATCGAGCTGGAGGTAAGGTTCCTTCTGCTCCTGATCCTATCCCTGGCGTTCCTGGCCGACAGGTTGCACGTGAGCTCGGCGATCGTGGTGTTCGTGGTGGGGTTCATCCTATCCGAGCTGTTGAGGGAGCACGAGGCCCTAGTCGAGAAGCTCAAAGGCATAATGTTCGGGTTCATGGCCCCGCTCTTCTTCTTTTACGTCGGGGTCCTTACGAATCTAGGGAACATGGATTTGTACTTGCTGGCCTTTACCATTTCGATGGGTCTTTTGGCCTACCTGTCCAAGTACGGGGGCGTGCTCCTGAGCATGAATAGATACTACGGCCGGGATTTGGCCACGCTATCGGGCCACCTCTTCAACCATAGGTTGGGCTTCGGGACGATAGTGGCTATATTCGGCCTCGAAGCCGGGATGATCCCCGACGGCGTCTACTCATCCTTGATAACGATCATACTGGCCGCATCGATAGCCTCCTGCCTGTTCCTGAAGGTCAAGGTAAGGGAATTCTAAAAATAAAAGGGGGATCAGCTGGCGATCAGGTAGGTTACGCTAACGCTACTGGTGACCTTCACCGTAGATGGGGCTAGGACCGTAGGAGCGGTAAACGCCTCCTCCGCCACGTTTCCCTTGTAGAGCGGGTAGAGCGGGCGGTATTCGTATCCTATCGATACGCTCTTCACGCCGACGAGCATGAACCCCCCGGCTTCGGCTAGCAGCTCGGCTTTGTGCTTCGCATTCTTCATGGCGAGGGCGAGGGCCTGATCCTTCATCGAGTTCAGCTCTTCCTCGCTAACCGTGAACCTGACCGAGTCTATCAGGTTGTTCCCAACCGATGAGATGATGTCTATAGCCTTGCCCGCTTCGACCCCTAGGTCCTCCTGCTTCACCACCGTGATGAGCAACGAATGGGTGGCCCTGTAGCCCTTCAGGACCCTCCGCTCCCCGTAGTAGTCGTAGACCGGCCTTATGGTGTAGCCTAAGGTCTTCTTGTCCCAGTCTAGGCCGGATTCGTTCAGCTTCGAGCAGAGCTCGTCGTAGATGCCCGCCACCGCCGAGACCGCATCCGATGCGCTGAAGTTCAGGGAAGTTATCGAGATGCGTATTTCGGCCCTGTCAGGCTCTGCCAAGACCTCCCCGTAGCCTACGACGTGGAGCGTGCTCTCCGGAGCTTCGGACGAATTCGCTTGGGCTACTATAGAGCCGTAAATGGCGTTGCTCGAAAGCGCCGCCAAGGCTACGGCCAAGGCCATGGCCAGGGATATCGCAACCTTCTTAACGGTCTCCATGCCCTAGCTTTGGCGGCGGCGATTTATAAAAATTTGGTAAACTTCGAATCCGTTTGAAGTTATATATTTCAATTTAAAGCGGTCATTTAAGAGATTTTCTGACGGCTTCGGAGAGCCACTCTGGATACAGGTGATCGAGTGCCGTCCCGCTCGCGTCGAAGACCCCTACGTGCCTGACCAGCTCCTCGAACCCCCCGCCGGCTATCCCATCCGCTATTATCGCTGCCCCTTGGGCGGCCAACCCGAACTCCGAGAACCCCCTTACCTTCCTCACCCCCAGCCCTAGCTCCTCGAGGCCCTCGATCACCTCACCCTTGGCCAGCTCCCCCGAAACCAAGACCTCCCTGGGCTTGAACCTGGTTAGCATGCCCCCCGCATCCTTTAAGATGCCCTCTAGGTAGGCGGAGAACGGCATCTCCTCCTTCACGGCCCTTTCGTATTCCTCACAACCGGATAGGTCGGCGAGCCCTCCCCTGAGCGTAAAGGCCTTGTCGAAGCCTCCTAGGAGGTACGCCAGCTCGGCATCGAGCCGTCCCATCCTCAAGAAACCGAGCCTGCAGTTCCCCCCTCCGATCCCATCGACGACCCTTCCCCCCTCGACCATGAGGAACGAGTTGGATTCCGGCCCCAGATCGATTAGAAGGAAAGAGGAGTCTTCGTACCCCATCCCCAAGGTATCGGTCTGGAACTTGACCGCCAGGACCGCAATACACAGGGCATCGGAAGCGCCCATGTCTATCAGGTTGACCTTCCTGTGCTCCGGGACGCTGTCGAGCTCGATGACCGAGGGGATCACGAACGAGTTCGGGCACTCCTCCGCCATCCTTTTCACGAGCGCCACCAGTTCGTTCAGGGAGGGGAGGCTCTCATCCCCCTTCTTCGGAAGGTAAAGGTACGAGAAGTCCTCTTCTTTGCATTCCATAAGCCTCCTCACCGGTAGGCCATATCCGGATGGGGCGACTACGGCGTCGGCATCCCTCACCAACGATATGATCTCGTCGGAGCGCTCCCCGATCGCCTTGAGGGGGTAAGAGGCCCTCATGTAGGGTTTGCCGTCTTCGAGCCCGTAGATGCTGAGCACCATCCCCCTCGCGCTCATCCCTATGGCCCTGACCATAAGGACACCCCAAACCGCCCCCTTTATAGATGCTAGCCCCTTGGGCAACCTTTATTTAAGCTGGCATCGAGCTTCCGCCTATGATCGAGGTGGTCTACAGGCCGATCAAGCAGCTCATCGTCTACGAGTGCATCAAGTACGACAGGCCCGACGAGCTCGCAAGGGCCGTCTCCATGGAGGCCGGAACCATCAAGGCGCCCTACCTGAAGTGGGCCGATGGGATCGTGTTCAGGG
>JAGGXQ010000109.1 GCA_021162925.1 Nitrososphaerota archaeon | reverse complement strand
TCGATCCAGCCCGCTTTAGCCGAAAATGGGTTCGAGGCTTACCTGAACTACGACGTCAGGATAACCTCGTACGGCTCAGTGATAGAGAAGGGTACCCTGATCCTTTCGAACCCGTCTACGACCGCCATAGCCCCCCAGGTCTTGATCGGGTATCCAGAATCCTACAAGGGCAAGGTGGTGGACTTCTCGAGCCCGAACTCCACCGTCTCCTTCGATGAGGAAGGGCTGAAGGTGAGCGTGAATGGCCTGGAGTTGCCCCCTTCGTCTAACGTGACGGTAAGCTGGACGCTCGTGACCAGAGGCCTGCTCTCAAGCGAGATCGGGTTGAAGTATAGGGCGGAACTAGCGCTCATACCTTCGACCAACTTCAGGCTTGAAGACGTTAAGGTGAACGTGACGGCACCTAGCGCATCGAGTTTCGAGAGGGTCGAAGGCTTCAACGTCACCGATAATGAGATGGTCGGGGAGTTCGAAGGATGGAAGGGGCTGAAGTTGGAGAACGTTACCTTGAATCTCCCCAGCCGGACCGACGACCTGATCCTGCTGGAATTTTCCAACGTCTCCAGGACGATAGAGGTGAAGGCCGATGGGGTCTTCGTCTCTGAAAGGTTCACCATCCGAAACCTTGACCATAAGGACCTCAACTCCCTCAAAGTCCGCCTACTCCCGAATACCTCGAGCGTGTACCTGGTGGACGAATTCGAGCCTTTCAGAAGCCAGCCGGTCGAGATACCGGTCGAAGATGGGAGGCTGTCCCTCTCATCCTCCGGCTTCGTCATAAGCCCGAACGAAACCCTAGCCTTCGAGCTCGAGTATGGGCTCCCACCATCCTACCTGAAGGATGGCGAGATCACGGTGCCGAAGGGATCGGCGATCGACGAGCCGATACCCTACGAAATTTCTTTGGAGCTCGATCCCGGGTTTAAGGCCACCTCCAAAACCACCTACCGGTTCTCCCCGCTGGACGTGAGTGGGTGCGTTACCTTCAGGTACTCCGGGGGCCCGAACCCGTTCAAGAGGGCGGTACCCTACGTAACGACCTTCCTCTTCCTCGCGTTCGTCTCCTTCCTCGCCTACCTCCTGAAGGGGAGGAAGCCACCGGAGGAGCTACAGGCCGGCAGGGTTAAGGGGGCGCTCAGGGACCTGATCTCGCTCCTAGACGGCTTGGAGTCCCTCGGGACCGAAAAGGTGAAGAAGAAGGACATAGCGAGGTACAACTCCGACGTGGATGCGGGCATCTCCAGGGTGAGGAGCGAATTCCGTAAGCTGTTGAAGCTGGAGGGGAGGGAGGCCGAGTTCGGGAGGATCGACTCGATGCTGAAGGAGCTCGAAAGGAAGATGAAGGAGTACGGGGCCGTCTTCGAGCGGTTTTCGGGCAAGAGGGTTAGGGAGAGGAGGGTGAGGAAGCTCTTGGACGAGAGGAGGGAGAGGGTCCTGTCGGCCTACGAATCCCTCCTAGACGAGGTCGAGAAAACGATTTAACCCTAAGAAGCCGAGAATCGGCGTGATATCCATAGCCCTGATCGAGCCCAAGTACGGCCTGAACGTGGGGTATGTGGCGAGGGTGATGAAGAACTTTGGGTTCGAGGACCTCATCTTGGTCGAACCCAAGTTCGACCTCGAAGAGGCGTTGAGATTCTCTTCCCACGCATCCGACCTGTTGAAGAGGGCAAAGCTCATGAGCCTTAGCCAGCTCAAGGAATTCGACCTCTTGGTCGGGACTACGGCGATAGTTACCCCATCCCTCTTGAGGAGCTACCTAACCCCAGAAGAGCTTGCGAGAAGGATCGATCCGAGGCAAAAAATCTGCATCCTGCTCGGGAGGGATACGGTGGGGCTGAAGAGGGAGGAGCTGATGCTCTGCGACTTCTTGGTCCACATACCAGCGAACCCCGATTACCCGACCCTGAACATAAGCCACGCCCTCGCCGTGATACTTTACGAGCTCAGTAAGGTTAAGAGGAAGGAGAGGAGGAGGCTTTCGACCTCCAGGGAAGGCGAGCTCGTATCCAGGTATGCGAGGCTCCTGGCGGCTAGGGTCGGGATGGGGAGCGATGAGGTCGAGAGGATGGGAAAAGCCTTGGCCCAGATGGTCATGAAGGCCGGGATAACGAGGAACGAGGCGATGATGCTCGTATCCCTGCTGAGGAAGGCGTGCATCGCCCTAGGCGGGCTTTCTGAACGTGTTGATGAGCCTTAGGACCGCATCCCCCTCGACCTTCACGGTCTTCCATAAGGGTTCGAGCCCGTAGGCTTCCCTCACCTCCAACGTGGCGATCCCACCGTCGTTCGTCTTCAAGCCCGGTAGGACTATTCCCAACCTCCCACCCGGCCTCAGCACCTTCACGATCTCTTCGATCGCCGCCTCGTACACCTCCTTCACATCCTTAAGGAGCCTCATGGCCCTCCTCCTGCTCGGCAGCCCCTTTATGTAGGGGAGCAGGACGGGCTCGGTGGCCACTAGGTCCATGCTCTCCTCTCTGAAGTACCTGGTCAGCTCCCTCGCATCCCCCACCTTTATCCTAGCCCCGAAGTCCTCGACCCCCTCCTCCCTGGCCAGCCAAGCCGAGTTCGCCCTGGCGTACTTCACCATCTTTTTGCTTATGTCGAGGCCGTAGGGCCTGAGCCCCATCATGGCCCCCTCCTGAAGGATCGTCCCCATCCCGCAGAACGGGTCTAGAAGCCTCTCCCCAGCCCTTGCGGAGAGCAGGTTGAGCAGGGCCCTTGCGAGCCTAGATGGTATGTTCACCTTCGGATCGTGGTAGGGGCGGAGCATATCCCTCTTCTTGAACGACTCGTAGTCGAATACCATCACGGTTCTGCCCAAGTATACCCTGCCACCAAGCCCCGCGACTATGAATTCCGTCCCTCCCTTGGCGATCAGCTTCGACACTTCCCTTCCGTCCATCCACCTGAACCTGTGAGGGACCGGCCTGGCCTTGTAGCTCGATTCGTTCACCCACTCCTTGAGCTCGCTGTATATCTTTTCTGGGTTCTCGACTTCCCCATAGAAGGATACGGTCCACTTGGCCTTGTCGTCGAGCCAGAGCTCCGGCCTCTCACCCCGAACGGAAATGATCTCGGCGACCTTATGGTACCCCGCCAAACCCTCTAGGGCTTTGAGGCTCCTCACCTCCAGTATCGAAAACTCCTCGGCCACCTCCTTCGGCTCTATCGATCTCGCCCTAAGCTCCATCGGGGATAGCTCGCTCCACCTGTGGACGTATATCACGTTCAACAGTGTTCCGTCGACCTCAGTCGGTATAACGTTTGCGGTGAAGTCGCCGAAGGCTGCAGCGATCCGCCGGTTGCGCCCGACGGTTCACTCCCGATTCACTTTCTTCCCCCATCTGATAAGACCGGCGAGCAAGAAGAGGATGCCCAAGATCACGGCGGCCATGCTCGCCACGTAGGGATACAAGAGCCCCGGCTCGTATAGCAGGCAAAGCCCACAAAAGATCAAAAGCAAGCCCACGACGATCATGGCGATCTGTCCAAAGCTCCCCGGCAAACTCAAAGCCACCGGGGTCGGCTTGATCTTTTTGGTGCGGACGAGGCCCATCAGGAGGAATCCGACGCCCATTCCAACGGCCCCTCCTACGTCGGGTCTGCCAAAGGCCAGGCCGATGCCGCCGCCGATGAACATGCAGGCTACGAAGATCAAACCCTCGAATTCGTGCTTTTCGCCCATTTTCCTTTCGCATGACGGGCGGAATTTTAAAAAGCTTACTCCGTAAAATCCGAGCACGCCAGGGACGGAACCTACAAGGGAAAGTTTTTATTGGCGGCGATTTAACTTTGCCGGATCGGGATGAAAGGCAGAAACTACAGGATACCGGTCGGGATGCCCCTCACTAGGAAGGAGTACGTGCCGGGCGTCCCAGGGCTAAGGATAGCCAAGTTCAACCTAGGGAACCCTAAGGGTGAATACGATCTCAAGCTCCTCCTGGTGAGCAAGGAGAGGGCGCAGATAAGGCAGAACGCCCTAGAGGCGGCGAGGGTTGCGATAAACAAGGCGATAAAGGACGTCGGGGACTACTACCTCGTCCTGAGGCAGTACCCTCACGTGATCCTCAGGGAGAACAAGATGATAACCACGGCCGGGGCCGATAGGCTTCAGGAAGGGATGAGGAGGGCTTGGGGGAAGCCCGTGAACTTGGCCGCGAGGGTCAGGGAAGGGAGCGTGCTGTTCGAGCTCAGGATCAACAGCAAGGACCTCGAGAAGGCGAAGGCCGCCTTAAAGGTCGGGGCGAGCAAGCTACCCGTCCCGACGAGGATAGAGATCCTGAGGCTTGGGGATGCTAAGGATAGACAGGGATAGGATATTCGAAGAGCTTGAAAGGGAGAGGCCGAAGAGGGTAATTCTAAGCGCGCCGGACGGCATCTTACCCTACCTCGATGGGCTCGTGAGCGAGATAGAGGACAAGGGAATAGAGGTTATCACCATAGGCGATGCGGTATACGGCGCTTGCGATACGACCAATCTGGAGGCCGATGCCCTGGGTGCGGATCTATCGATACACGTAGGGCATGAAATCGCCACCGAGCGGGTGGGTAAGACGCTCTTCGTAAGGGCGAGCTACGATGTGGGGTTCGAGGAGGTCGTATCGAAGTTCGCCGAAGGGTTCGGGGGGCTGAAGAGGGTCGGGCTGGTCACCATTTGCCAAGACCTCTGGGCCCTCGAGGAGGTGAAAGAGATGCTGGAGCGACTAGGTTATGAAGTAATGATCGGAAGGGGGAGGGGATGGCTGAAGGATGGGCAGGTCCTGGGATGCCAGTTCTACACGGCTTACGAGATAAAGGACGAGGTCGAGGCCTTCCTCTTTTTGGGTCAGGGGACGTTTCACCCGATAGGCGTCGCTCTGGCCACGGGCAAGCCCGTGCTCATACTCGATCCCCACTTCAAAGAGGTCAGGGATGTTGAAGCCTCGGCGAGGGAAGCCCTGAAGAAGGCGATCCTGGGGGTCTACAGGGCCCTAGATGCCGAAAGCTTCGGGGTCGTGATAGGGCTCAAAGAGGGGCAGATGAGGGTTAAGGAGGCTCTAAAGCTCTCGAACGAGCTAAAGCGATTCGGTAAGAGGGCGAGGCTCCTCGCGATGAGGGAGGTGAGGGAGGATCGGCTCTCCCTTTTCGGGCTAGATGCGTTCATTCAGACCGCATGCCCTAGGATATCGATGGACGAGGTGTTCTCGAAGCCCGTCCTCTCCGTCCCTCAGGCGTATGCGCTCTTCAGGCTCTGGAGAGGGGAGGAGCTTGGGGACATGCTTAAAAAGCCCGACTGGCTCTGAGCCGTGTTGAAGCTGGAGTTCTTCCAGATAAGGGTGGGGAGGAGGGAAGGCCCGTTCGACCTTTTTCATACCATTAGGAAGGCGCTCGAAGAGAACGGCGTGAGCCTGAAGGAGGGGGACGTTCTCATCATATCGAGCAAGTTCGTATCGATGTCTCAAGGCAGGCTCGTCAGCCTAAGGGATGTGGTATATGGGAAGGAGGCCGAAGAGCTCGGGAAGAAGTACTCGATCCCTCCACCTCTTATGGAGCTCATAATGAGAGAATCGGAAAGGCTGATAGGGGGCGTGCCCAGGTTCGTGCTAACCTACAGGAACTCGACGCTCGTCCCGAACGCTGGCATAGATCGATCTAACGTCAAGGATGGGCACGTGATCCTACCTCCCAAAGATCCCTACGAGGTGGCAGATGTGATAAGGCTGAGTTTCCTGGTCGAGCTCGGCACCAGGGTAGGGGTGATCATAAGCGACAGCGGCCTCTTGCCTGGGAGGAGGGGGACGATCGGTTTGGCGGTAGGGGTATCCGGGATAAGACCGATAAAGGATGAAAGGGGCAAGATGGACCTATTCGGGAAGCCTTTGAGGGCGACGGTGAGGGCCATAGCCGACGAGCTCTGCTCCTCGGCCCAGCTTTTAATGGGGGAGGCGGGCGAATCGACGCCCGTAGTCCTAGCCAGGGGCGAAGGCTTATGGGAGCTGATCGACGAAGAGATGGACGAGAGGGAGATGGCCGTCGATCCGGATATCTGCGTGTACCTGAGGGGGATCGCCAACGGCATGGCCGGGGAAGGCATGAAACGGTATGATCATTTGTGATAATTTTTCCCTTACGGCTAATAAAATTTAGGCCATTAACTAAAATATAGAGGCAAAAGTTTATTAACTACCCCATTCTAAATACAAAACATGATTCCAGGCATCAAAATCGTCGGCTTCCCAAGGAAGTTCTTGCTCGGTCCAGGAGTTCTAGGAGCCTCCGGAAAGATCATCAAAGCCGCCATAAAGAAGCCGCTCGTCGTCGGAGGAAAGAGGGCCACGGCCGCCGCCGAGAAGGCGGGGCTGTTCTCCGCTCTAGAGAAGGAGGGAGTCCAGTACGTAAGGGTTTCATTCGGTCAGCCCGAATATGGCCCCGAGTGCTGTGAGCCCGAAATAGACAGGCTGACGAAGATAGGGCAGGAGAACGGATGCGATGGTGTCATAGCCGTAGGTGGAGGGAAGGTCATAGATGCTGGAAAGGCCGTCGCCTTGAACCTAGGAGGAAACTCGGTAATAGTGCCTACGATAGCGGCAACGGACGCCCCGACCAGCGCCCTATCGGTAATTTACACGACGGAGCACGTATTCAAGGAGTACTGGTTCCAGGACTGGAACCCCGCTGCCGTAATAGTGGACAGCAAGGTGATAGCCGAAGCCCCTGCGAGGTACCTTGCGGGAGGCATGGGAGATGCGTTCTCCAAGAAGTACGAGGGTCTGGCTTGCGTCAGGAGTGGTTCGAAGAACCTCCTGCTGAAGCCCGACTGGATAGGTGGCTCCACCGATCTGACCGCCATGATGGCAGAAGAGCAGTATAAGAGGTTGCTGAAGTACGGGGAGCTGGCGATGGACGCCGTAAGGGCGCATGCGGTAACCCCAGCTCTAGAAGCCATAATAGAGACCAACATACTCTGGAGCGGTATATCGTTCGAGAGCACCGGATTGGCCGCCGCCCACTCTGTACACAACGGTTTGACCGCCTTGGAGCACCAGATACCCGAGGAGAAGAGGCCGATACACGGAGAGCTCGTCGCCTTCGGTGCCATGTGTGAGATGGTGATGGAGGACTGGCCCAAGGAGGAGATAATCGAGAACTTCGTCTGGCTACACAAAGTCGGCCTGCCGATAAACTTCAGGGAGATAGGATTCAAGGAGGGAGAGCCGACCGACGAGGATCTGTGGAAGGCAGCCGAGAAGGCCTGCGCCGCGGCCGAGACGATACAGACCGAGTTCTTCATGACCTACGGGGCGGCTGCCGAGCAGATGGGTGCGTACAAGCTACTGGTCAACGGACCGGAGCTCGTATTCTACGCCATGAAGCACGTGGATCAGATCGGGCAGCGCATAGCCCAGCAGGTCCCGAGGGTTCCGTATGAGGCGAAGTGGGTTCCGTATGATGCCTTCATAAAGAAGAGTAGGTGGTGAGAAAAAATGCCCGGATTACCTGCGGTTGCCTACGGAATGATGGGACTGACCTTCGGCCTATTCGTGTGGGGACTCGCAAACGTAGGAATAGACGCGAAGTCCGAGACCCTGATGAAGGAGCTCGCAATAGTCGGTTCCCTACCAGCCTTCATGACGCTGCTGTTCCAAGCCAGCTGGACGGTCATAGGAGCACCACTCGGCACGACCGGTGCGGCAGCAGCCGTGCAGCTGCTGTTCACCATAACCCCGCTCATGTACGCCCTCAACTGGTTGATATTCGTGATCGCGCCTTGGTACGGACTAGACCTCAAGCTGGCTGGAGACATGAACTTCATAATAGGCATCTACCAGCTGATATTCATGGGGATATACGCCTACGATGTGGGCTGGGCGCTGACGGCTGCCGACTGGGTAATGGAGATAACGCTGCTC
>JAGGXQ010000075.1 GCA_021162925.1 Nitrososphaerota archaeon | reverse complement strand
GCTGGGGACATGTGGACTATCCCGGTCCCGGTGCTCGTATCCACGAAATCCTCGGCCACCACGTAGTGGATCTTGCCCTCAAGCCCCTTCAAACCGTCTATAAGGTCGAGGAGGGGGTGCTCGTACCTCTTCCCCTCCAGCTCCAACCCCTTCACCTCCTTGATCACCTCGTATTCGAGCCCAAGCTCCTCCATGAGCTCCTTCAGCCTATCCTTCCCGACTATCCAGACCTCATCCCCGACCTTCACGTACAGGTAGCTGGCATCCGGTTTCACCCCTATGAGCTCGTCCGTGACGACGGTGAAGGGCATCGTGGTCCAGACGATCAGGTAGGCGTCCTCATCCTTCAGCTTCACCTTGTAGTAGAGTGACGGGTCTTCGACCATTTCGTAGGATTGAGAGACCTCGGCGTGGCTCAGGGAGGTCTGGCAGCTGGGGCAGTAGGCTACGACCCTGTACCCCTCTTCAAGCACCCCAAGCTCTAGGGCCCTCTTCAGGTACCGCCACTCCCTCTCTATATAGTCGTCCCTGTAGGTCATGTACTCGTGCTCGTAGTCGAAGCTCATCCCCAGGAGCGAATCGGCCTCCCTCCAGCTCCTGTAGTACTTCTTGATGAGCTCTTGGCAGGCCTCGACCAGCTTCTCCTCCCCTATAAGCTTCAGGTTCTCGTACTTGCTACCCGTAAGGCCGAGCTCCTTCTCGGCCTCCAGCTCGACCGGGAGGCCTTGGGTATCCCATCCGGCCCTGAACACCACCCGCTTCCCCTTCATGGTGTTGAACCTGTACCAGATGTCCTTCAGGACCCTACCCCTTATGTGGCCCATATGCGGCCTGCCGTTGAGGGTGGGAGGGCCCTCGACGAAACCTATCTCCTCCGCATCCTTCCTGCGCTCTTCGACGATCCTCCTTATTTCGTCTCTGAGCGCCCTCACCTCTTCCTCTATCCTCTTCGGATCGAAGCTCTGCGGTAGGCCTTCCAAACCGAAACACGTAGAAGGGGAGGGTTTTAAACTGTTATCATGGCCTGCAGGACGTGTGAGCCCTCGGCCCTTACGTTTTGGAGGAGCTTGAGGTTCGAACCGTTCCTCGCGAGGAGGCCGGAGAGGGCGAAGAGCCAGATGAAGGAGGGCTTGGGGTAGCCGTCGGACTCGACGGTCAGCATCTTGGTGAGCGAATCGTACCTCATCCTCACGCCGTTCCCCTGCTTTATGAGCGACGTAACCACCGGAAGGGCCACTTCCATCGGCTTCCCGAAGAGGCTTATCCCGACCCTGTCCTCAAGCTTCTTTATGAATCGCTCCCCTATCCTGCTCACCAGGCCACCGTCCCTTATCTCCTCGATGACCGCCTCTATGAAGTAATCCTTCGCCTTCCCGTTGAGCAGCAGCTCTAGAGTCTCCTCCTCGACGTTCAGGCCCATCAGGGATATCACATGCCTGTAATCCATCGCCTCCTCCCAGAGCATGGAGAAGTAGTTCACGAGGGCCGTTCCCAGCTCCGGGGAGCGTATGAGTATTACGGAACCGTTCTTGCTCGTGGCCATTACCTCGTTCTGATCGAACACGAATATGTTCCCACCAAGCCCCTTGACTATCCTGGAGTCGAGCTTGGGAAGGACCTTGCTCGCCATCAGATCGCTCCCGTACTCCCAGCCCACCACGGCCTTGAGGTCGATCCCCCTAGCCAAGGCCCTGTCGATGTCCACGTCCAGCTTCTCAAGGACCTCAAGCCCCCAGGAATCTAGGATGAACCTGCCACTCCCTTCAGAGGAGGCCAAGAGCTCCGATAGCTTGCCCGGCATCGCGCTAGGCTTCAGGAAGTAGTGCTCCGCCTTCTCCATGGCGCTCAGCCTGCTCATCCTCAGCTTCACCAGATAGTCCAGCACGCTCTTCATCCCCTCGAGCTTCTCCCTTTCCTTGTTGAGGAGGTGAGTGAGGCACTCTTCGGGAGGGATCGCTTGGACCTTTACGGGGTTCTTGGAGAGCAGCTCGACCATCCTCTTACCGATGAGCTTCTTCACGGTCGAATAGGCCTTGGTCCTGGGTATGCCGGCCCTGTAGGCTAGGTCCCTGACCGGCAGCGGGCCGTATTCGAGCAGGGCTATGTATGCCCTACTCTCGTAGTCGCTGAGTCCAAAGTCGTCCAGGCCGAGCTGCTTCTTCGCCAACATTCCCCCTACCCTTGTAACCGTGGTGACAAGGGTAGATGGATACAGTAGCAATAAAAGGGGTAGTTTAGAAAAGTGAACTCGGTGCTAAATATGGCCGACTTCACGAGCAAATGGAGTAAGGGATACGAACTGACCTTCGGAGAAAGGATAAAGGGCGCCATAAAGCCGGCGGGGCCGCTCAAGCCCAGGCTAGAGCAGGCGATAAGGCAGATACAGGTTCAGATCGCGAAGCTCGACACGGCCGCGGCGAAGCTGAAGGAGAGGGACAAGTACATATTCAACAAGGTCGTTTCGGCGCTTCAGAGGCACGAGCAGCAGAGGGCAGCCGTTTACGCTAACGAGCTCGCCGAGGTAAGGAAGATGACCAGGATGGTCACCCAGGCCAAGCTAGCTTTGGAGCAGATAGTCCTGAGGCTCAACACGGTGCAGGAGCTTGGCGACATAGTGGTCACGCTCGCACCGGCGATGGGCGTCATAAAGAACATAAAGGCTGGGATAGTCAGGGTGATGCCAGAAGCCGAGGGAGAGATGAACGACATAAGCAGCCTGCTGAGCAGCATACTGGTCGATGCCGGGCAGCTCGGCGGGTACAGCCTGAACTTCGAGGCCGCGAACGAGGATGCGGAGAGGATCCTGCAGGAGGCTTCGCTGTTGGCGGAGCAGAGCATGAAGGAGAGGTTCCCGGAGCTCCCTTCGCCCTCATCCCTGGAGACCCAAGAGTAAGCGCCGGGGTTCCCTTTTATTTTATTTTTGAGGTGATGGTTAATGGGGTTAATCGCCGAAAGCAAGGCCGGATTGAGGGAGAAGATAAACGAGGTTATAAGGAAGCTTGAGGTCCCTAGGGCCGAGCTCGCCAACATAAGGGCGAGGCTCCTAGAGAGGAAGAAGGCCCTCTTCAACTCGGTGGTGAGGGCCTTGGAGAAGAAGGACAGGGACAGGGCCCTGATATACGCGAACGAGCAGGCCGAGCTCAACAAGCTGCTCAACCTGATAACGGTGGGGGAGCTCGCCATAATTCAGATATCCCTGAGGCTCGAGAGCCTTAGAGACCTCGGCGATATAATAAGCCACACGAACACGGCCCTGGTGGAGGTGAAGAAGGTCGGGAAGGACATAGGGGACCTGATAAGCTTCATGAGCTCGATGGAGGGCGAGTTCAACGACACGTTCAACGGCTTCATGGCCCAGATGAAGGGGATAATCCCGAGCATACACCTGAACCTCCAGACCCAAGATGGGGAGGAGATAGTAAAGGAGGCCGAAGAGTTCCTCAGGATGGAGGAGCTTGAGAGCGAACTCCCCAGCCCCGATGAGATCGGCGAGGCCGAGATGGAGGTGGCCTGATGAGCGGCAACCTGGTCGCGAGCAGGCTCGAAAGCAAGGCGATGCAGTACGCAACCCAGGCCATAAGGTTCGACTCCCAAGGGGCCAGATCCATGGCCATACAGATGTACCAGAAGGCCATATCGACCCTCATGAAGCTCACCAAGCTCTACCCGAATTACTCCCTCAACCGGGTCTACCTGGATAGGATAGCGAAGTATCAGGAGAGGGTGAGGGCCCTGAAGTCGATGAGGAGCTTCGACCTGGAGGAGGGGATAGACGTCGAAACCGAGAGGACGAGCGGCGGGGAGGTCAGCGAATACGTCTTGGAGGAGAAGCCGACAGTTAGCTGGGATCAGGTCATAGGGCTGGAGGATGCGAAGAGGGCGATAAAGGTGTCGATAGTCTTCCCCACGAAGAGGCCCGACCTCTTCCCCTTGGGCTGGCCTAGGGGCCTGTTGCTCTACGGTCCCCCCGGGTGTGGCAAGACCCTGCTGGCGGCGGCCGCCGCATCCGAAATAGATGGGTACTTCATATCCGTCGATGCTTCTACGATCATGTCGAAGTGGCTCGGGGAGGCAGAAAAGAACGTGGCCAGGCTCTTTATGAACGCGAGGAGGATGGCGAAGGAGAGGCCGACCATCATATTCATAGACGAGATAGACTCGCTCTTCGGGGTAAGGTCCCATGAGGTTGGAGGGGAGGTGAGGGTCAGGAACCAGTTCCTGAAGGAGATGGACGGCATACTCGACAAGGGAAGGGAGAGGCTCTTCCTTTACCTGATAGGGGCGACCAACAAGCCCTGGGCCCTAGATCACGCGTTCTTAAGGAGGTTTCAGAAGAGGATACTCGTCCCCCTGCCCAGCTACAAGGATAGGATAGCGCTCTTCGAGTACTACACCAAACCCCTCCAGCTCGACGAAGGGGTGAAATACTCGGAGCTCGCCAAGATGACCGAAGGGTACTCGGGGAGCGACATAAGGGACATATGCCAAGAGGCCCAGTACAGGGTGGTGCTCGAGCTCTTCGATTCTGGGAAGGCGTTGGACAGCGACGAAAAGCCAAGGCCGATAACCATGAGGGACTTCAAGGAGATCATAAAGATGAGGAGGCCGAGCGTCTCGCCGGAGCTCATAAGGGCTTACACGGACTGGGCACGCCGGTTCAGCGCGATCTGAACCCTTTTATTTTTTGAGTCCAAGACCGAATGGAATGAAGGTGGTCATCCTATCCGACACCCACCTATCGTCGATGGAAGGGCTCGACAGAAGGCTTATCGAACTCGTTAAGAAGGCCGACGCCGTAATACATGCGGGGGACTACACGGAGCTGGGATTCTTCGAGGAGCTGAAAGAGATTTCGAACTCTTTCTACGGGGTCTGCGGGAACATGGACAGCTACGAGCTGAAGGACAGGCTGGAGCCCGCGCTCACAATAGAGCTCGAGGGGGTCAGGATAGGGATCACCCATCCGATCGAAGGTGGGCCACCCCTATGGACCAGGAAGAGGGCGAGGGGGAAGTTCGAGGGGGTCGATCTCGTCATCTACGGGCACACCCACTTCCCAGACGAATCCTACGAGGATGGCATCTTGTGCTTCAACCCGGGTAGCGCTACGGGGGCCTTCCCAGCCTTCAGAAAGACCTACGGAGTGCTCGAGGTGAAGGGCGGAGAGATAAAGAAGCTGAAGGTGGTGAAGCTCTGAACCTAGGCATAACCGGAACTCCGGGGACCGGGAAGAAGACCGTCGGGAGGATCGTCTCCAAGCTACTCAAGGCCGAATTCCTAGACATAGGCGAGTTCTCCATCAAGAGGGGCCTAGCCGTGAAGGAGGGCGACGAGTACGTCGTTAAGCCGAGGACCCTGAGGAAGGCCCTCCTGGAGGAGCTCGGGAAAGGGGACCACGTCGTAGTCGGGCACCTCATCCCGGACCTGCTGAAGGATGGTGAGCTGGAATTCGTGGCGGTGCTGAGGCTATCGCCCTACGAGCTCGCCAAGAGGTACAGGGAGAGGAATTACGACGAGCTTAAGTGCAAGGAGAACCTGACGGTCGAGGCCTTGGACGTCATCTTAATCAAGGCCCTCAGGCGTTTCGGGAAGAGGAGGGTCGCGGAGATAGATACCACCGGGAAGGGCCCAAAAGAGGTCGCGGAGGAGGTTTTGAAAGCGTACAGGGGGGAGAGGAGGGTGGGGATCGTCGACTGGCTATCCCTGATAAAGGACCCGGAGGAGCTGAAGAGGCTCCTGATCTAAAGTATCTCCACGAGCTTGCACCTAGATCTGAAACCCGACACGATCCTGACCCTAGAGGATGGAACCCCGAAGTGTTTCGCCAGCTTCTTCACGAGCTCCTCGTTCGCCTTCCCCCTTTTTGGCTTCGATCTTATCCCGACGACCACCTCGTCCCCCTCAACCCTAACGAAGTCCTTATGAAATTCGACGTAGACCCTTAACCTCATAGCTTGGACTCGGCCACATCCTTTATAAGAATGGCGGAAAGCTTAAATCGAAAAGCGCGTAATTCGTTCGTGGCATTCTACGAATCGATCAAAAAGAGGCTCAAGGAATTCGACAGGATGATGAAGGAATCGGAGACCATCGAGGAGAGGATCGAGGTCATAAAGAACATGAGGTCCTACCTTAGCGACCTCGTATCGGTGGAGGGGGACCCGGTCCTGATGAGCTACTCCGGCATATTCGCCCTAGAAGAGGTGATAATGAGGTGGATGGGTAGGATGGAGAGGGAGGTTGGGCTGGAAATCGGCAACCTGAAGAGGGAGATCGACGATCTGAGGAGGGAGATCGAGGAGCTCAAGAAACTCGTAAAAGAGAAGCTTTGACTTCAAATGATTTTTCAAAAAACTAAGCAATTTAATCCAAAATCATCCAAAAGAGCCCCTTAGTCGGAAAAACTATCAATCGAGGAAACACTTATAAAGGAAAAATCTTGACCGTGTGTCCATGAATCGAAGGGGAGCACAGGCTACATCGAAACTAATAGTGATGCTGATCGTTGGACTGGTGATAGGGTTCGGAGCTACCTACGCCTACTACGCGGCTGCGCCTGCCCCGGCCGGGGTTACGAAGACGGTTACGAAGACCGAGACCACGACGAAGACCGTGACTGCGGTGGGACCCGCGAAGGAGTACACCATAGGGTTCACCATACCCTTAACCGGCGAGCTGACCTCGATAGGGACCAACTGGAAG
>JAGGXQ010000068.1 GCA_021162925.1 Nitrososphaerota archaeon | reverse complement strand
TCGTGAAGGCTACGGAGATAGCGAAGCAGAAGGCCCCAGATCTGCTGATCGACGGGGAGCTACAGCTCGATGCGGCGATAGTCCCGGAGGTCGCCAGAAAGAAGGTAAAGGGAGAGAGCCCCGTTGCGGGGAGGGCGAACGTCCTCATCTTCCCGGATTTGGATGCGGGGAACATAGGGTACAAGCTGGCGGAGAGGCTCGGAGGGGCGAAGGCCTACGGCCCCTTGCTTCAGGGGTTCGCCAAGCCCATGAGCGACCTCTCCAGGGGCTCGACCGTCGAGGATATAGTTGGGACTGCCGCGATGGTCGCTGCGATGGCGATGTTGGCATGAAGATACTGACCCTTAACTGCGGTAGCTCGTCGGTCAAGTACATGCTGTACGACTGGAAGGGGCAGAAGACCCTGGCGAGGGGCATAGTCGAAAGGGTCACGGTAGGTGGGTCTTTCTGCAGACACGAGAAGCCGGGGATGGAGGAGGCCATCATAGAGCACGAATGCCCCGATCACAAAGAGGCCATAAGGCTTGTAATCGATGTACTGCTGGGGAAGTGCCCCGGATATGAGAACTGTGGCGTCATAAGTAGCCTGGACGAAATAGACGCGGTCGGTCATAGGGTCGTCCACGGAGGGGAGAAGTTCACGAAGTCCGTCGTAATAAACGAAGAGGCCCTGAAGACCTTCGAGGAGCTCTGCGACCTGGCCCCGCTCCACAACCCACCCAACGTCTTGGGGATAAAGGCCGCAATGTCCCTGCTTCCGAACGTACCTCACGTAGCCGTGATGGATACTGCTTGGCACCAGACCATGAAGCCCCCCCAGTACATCTACGCGGTCCCTTACGAGTGGTACGAAAAGTACGGGATCAGGAGGTACGGATTTCACGGGACCTCCCTGCTCTACGTTGCGAAGAGGGCGGCGGTCCTCCTGGGCAAGGACCCGCTCGAGACCAACCTCATATCCCTTCACGTGGGCAACGGGGTGAGCGCCAACGCGGTCAAGAACGGCGTCTCCTTCGACACGAGCATGGGCTTCACACCCCTAGAGGGGCTCGTTATGGGGACCAGGGCGGGCGACCACGACTCCGCCATAGATCACTACGTAATGGAGAAGGAGGGCCTGAGCCCGAAGGAGATAAACGCCATACTGAACAAGAAGAGCGGCATACTCGGGATAACGGGCAAGTACGTGGATAGGAGGGACGTGCTGAAGGCCATGAAAGAGGGGGACGAGAGGGCGAAGCTCGCCTTTGAAATCGAGTGCTACAGGCTCAAGAAGTACATAGGGGCTTACTACGCCGCCCTCGGAAGGGTCGATGCGCTGGTCTGGACCGCGGGCGTGGGGGAGATGGGGGCGGAGATAAGGGCTAAGGCGATGGAGGGGCTCGAGGAGCTAGGGATAAAGTTCGATCCCGAGAAGAACGAGCTCGCCAGGTCGAGGAACGCCGAATTCGACATATCCGCACCCGATTCGAAGGTCAAGATATTCGTCATACCGACCGACGAGGAGAGGGTGTTCGTCGAGGACGTCGTAGCCCTGCTCGAAGGGAGGTACGACATCCACACCAGGTTCAAGTACACGTTCGAAGAGCCCGGCTACAGGAACAGGATGAGGGATTTGGAGTTCTCGAAGGAGCTGAAGAAGAGGCCGGAGATGGCGAAGGCCCTGGCCCGGCCGTTCCCGGATGAGCTACTCCCTGAAGAAGCAAGGCCTTACGCCTGGTGGCTTTAGTCCCTGAGCTTGGCGAGGAGGCATCCGGCCAAGATTATCAGGGCCCCGCCCATCAGGGTCACTGGGCTCGGCCTCTGGGCCAGGAGGGCGTATCCGAATACAAGGGCGCTGACCGGCTCAAGGTAGGATAGGATGGCGGCTTCGTGGGCTTTGATCAGCTCCAAACCCTTGAAGTATATGGTTACGGCCAGGGCGGTGTTAAGGGAGCCCAGCAGGAGGAGGAGCATCCAGGACCCCAAGCTCAAGTCCAGTTCGACCCTAAGGACCGAAGGGGACAGGATCACAGAGGCAACCATGTAGGAGTAAAAGGCGACGCTCATGAAAGGGAGCCTGTTCAACAACTTCTTCGAATACACTATGAATACCGCGTACAAAATCCCGGAGAGGAGGGCGAAACCCACCCCAAATGGATCGAGGGCTCCCCCGAAGCTCTCCGAAGATATCAACAGCATGCCGACGCCAGCTACACCTAGGGAGACCCAGCCCCCCATACCGATCCTCTCTCCCAAGAGAGGCGAAGCCATAACGGCGACGAAGATCGGGGCCATGTAGTTCAAGAGGGACGCGACCCCTATCGGGATCAGCTTCATGGCTTGGAACAAGGAGACCCATCCGGAGCTCAGGAGCAAGCCCAGGGCGACGAACTCCTTCCAATTTCGCCTGAACCCCCTAGGGACGAAAGGCAGGAGCAGGAGGGTCGCCAGAAATACCCTGAAGAAGGCTATGGCATCCGAGGGAAGGGGGATCAGATCGACCAAGACCCCGTTCGATCCCCAGATAACGGATGCTGACGCCACCAGAAGGAAGCCCATAGCTCTCCTTTCGAGCTTCAATCAAGGCCGGGCAAGGGAAGCGGAGATAAGCCTTTCGGTCACCTTTCGGACAAGAACCTCTCGACCTCGCTTCTGGTCGGGGAGCTCCTCGCCCCCCTCCTAGTGACCTTCAGGGCCGCGACGGCGTTTGCGAACCTCAGCGCCTCGTCCAGGCCCTCCCCTCTGATGAGGGAGGAGAGGAAGCCCCCGGCGAACGAATCACCGGCCCCGGTCGTGTCGACCACCTTCACCTTGAACGCCTTGCACGAGTAGATTTTCCCATCCCTGGTGAGGATCATCGCCCCCTTCCCTCCCCTCTTGACCACGATCGTATCGGGGCCGTAGTTCATCACCTTGCCCGCCCCCTTGAGCAGGTCATCGACCCCCGATAGCTTCCTCACCTCGAGCTCGTTGAGCATGACCACGTCGCAGTACTTGAGCAGGGGGGAGAGCCCCTTCAGCCCCTTGGAGACCTCGACCCTCCCCGGATCGAACGAAACCTTCACCCCTCCTTCCTTCGCAAGCTTGGCAGCACTTACCGATACGTCGAACCTGAAAGAGGTGATATGCAGGAATTCGGCCCTCCTCAGGTAAGCCGGATCCAGATCGGACGGGTCTATGGATTCGCTCGCCCCAAGGTATTCGAATATCATGACCCTCCCCCGCTCGTCCACGACCACGAAAGAGGTCCCCGACTGCTCTCCGACCACGACCTTGACGTGGGTTATGTCCACGCCCTCCTTCAACAGCCTCTCGAGCAGGATCCTCCCGAAGTCGTCGAACCCTATCGACCCTATGAAGCCGGTCGGGATGCCGAGCCTGCTCGCCACCACCGCAACGTTGGAGGCCGAGCCACCCCCTCCGTACCTGAACTCCCCGACGACGCACGCCTCGTCGGGCTTCGGATAGGACTTTACGTAGATCGAAATGTCCATGAGCAGGTGGCCTAGCGTAACCAGCTTCATGCCCACAGTTCCCCGCAGTTGCTAAAAGCCTTTTCGAAACCGTTAAAGCGTGCCACAAGGCATCGTAGATATGCGTAGGGTAAACGGGGAGATGGGGAACGGGAAGTTCGAGGGCCTCCTACACCTCTCGGACTTCAAAGGCGGGTTCAAGATGATCGCGACCGATCAGAGGGGCTCTCTGAAGCGCATGATAAGGCCATCCGATCCCGGTTCGGTTACGCCCGAGGAGCTCAGGGAGGTCAAGAGGAAGCTGATAAAGTGCCTGGTCGGTGTGGGGAGCGGGAGCAGGGCCACCGGGGTGCTCGTCGATCCCGAGTACTCGTATGAGAGGGAGTTCCTCGATAGCTGTGAGATAAGGGGGGACGTCGGGATGCTCATGGGGCTCGAGGCGAGCGGGTACGGGG
>JAGGXQ010000083.1 GCA_021162925.1 Nitrososphaerota archaeon | reverse complement strand
CTGATCATGAATGGAGAGCTGACGAACAGCATCGCCGCCACCACGCCGAAGAGCGTATCCGTGAAGGATATGCCCACGCCTGAGAATAGGGAGCCTATCGGGGACCTGGGGCCCAGGAGCATGAGCAGGGCTATGCCCGCAGCGTTGTGGGGTATCAGTATCGGGATGTCTATGACCGAGTCTATGAGCCTCTTCCCAGGGAACTCGTACCTGGACAGGATGAATGCCAGGGGCACCCCCAAGATCAGGGCTATAAGCGTGGTTATGAAGGCCGCGTAAAAGCTCGTCGTTATCGACCTCCTGACCCCCTCGCTCATGAGCGCCTCGTAGAGCCCACCAGCCGAGGTGAAGATAGAATCGGCTACGGGCAGGATTAGGAAGAGGAGGATGAGTGCCCCGAGCAGGGCCGAGGCGATTACGAACGGAGATCTCTCCCTGACCCACATATCACCCACCCATCGGCCTTACGAACCCTAGTAGCTCTTTAGGGACGCTAGAAGGCCTATCGACGTAGGCGGGGTATATAACGTTCTGCCCGCAGGACTCCACGAGCTCCCTGCCCTCGCCACTCAATAGGAACTTGACGAACTCTATGGCGAGATCCCTGTTCTCCGCGTCCTTCGGTATGGTCAGGCCGTAGAGTATCGGGGCGCCCTTTATCTCGATCGTCTCGTTGCCTTTATGCACCAATACGCTTACCTTTGCGTAGTAGGGCTCAAGGTCCGGATCGCCCAGGTTCAGCTCGTCCGGTAGCTCTACGTAGTTCAGGTGGTGCTGGACCGCGACCGACTTGTACTCGAATGCATAATCTATCTGCCCCGATTCTAGGCCGGTCAGGAGCTGGACCGACTTCGGCTTTACCACCGTATCTGCGTGGTTCCAGAGGGTTTCGTTTATCGATGGATCGCCGTAGTAGATCGAGGCGAGCTGGAAGAGCATCAGGGTCCTATACCCACACGGATCCCTATCTGGATCCGATCTGCCTATCACCACGCCATCCCTCGCGAGGACCTTGTACCAGTTGCTCGAGTTTATCTCTTCGGCGTACTTGCTCTGGTCCGTGTAGGCTATTACCAACTCGTTTGAGGCGAATATTATGGTCCAATCGGCGTACTCTTCGTACATAAGCTTCGGTATCAGCCTCCAATCCGCGACCGCCAAGACGTCGCATGCCTTCCCCAGATCCGTGAGCTTCCTTACCGCATCTACGCTACCCGAAGACTCGAAGTCGAACCTTACGTTCGGGTGCTCCGATCTGAAGGCCTCCCCAACCTTATTCAAGGGGACCGTGAGGCTCCCCGCGTGGAACACCTTAAGGTAGTTGGGAGAGAAGTACCCCTGCTGGTAAGAGTAGAGCGTTCCGATGGCGACGACCGCTATAACCAGGATGGCCAAAAGCAGGGACTTCGATGCTCCTCTCCTCGACGTCTCATTCATGCCCTAACTTATTCCGATGTTTATATTTAAATATATCGGATTCTTAGACGACTGGGGGGAGGATGAGGTACAAGGAAGGGTTTACGGTCTGGCTGGAGGCGAAGGGGAGCAGGGTCATCGGTGAGGAGGAGGCTAGGCTCCTGGAGGCCATAAGCCTCTTCGGGTCCATAATGAAGGCATCTAGGTGCTTGGGCATATCCTACGCACACGCCTGGACCCTTATAAACAGGGTCCAGGATGCGATCGGCAAGCCCATCGTCAGGACGAGGAAGGGGGGAGCATCGAAGGGAGGGGCGGAGCTCACCAGGTACGGCAAGGACCTGCTCGAAAGGTACCTTAGGCTGGAGGAAAGGGTCGAGAGGGCCCTGCGCATCAAGAAGGGCAGGGCGATGAGGGAGCCGAAGCTCGCCGACCTGATCGTGGTGGGTAGCGACTGCCCAGCCCTCAGGCTCCTGCTCGAATTCTTAAAGCGGAGGAGTAAGGTCGAATACGAATACGAGGTCGTAGGCTCTAGTGGGGGGTTCGCTGCGATCATGATGAGGGATGCCGATCTGGCCGGGGTACACCTTTTGAGTGAGGACGGAACCTATAACGAGCCATTCCTCAGGCTTTACTGGCTCGAAGGGAGGGCCAAGCTGATCGGCGGCTATAAGAGGGTCCAGGGGCTCATGTTCAGGAGGGGGCTTAAGGTAGGCGGGATGGACGACATATTCGGGATGAGGTTCGTTAACAGGAACCTGGGCTCAGGGACCAGGGTCCTGTTCGATTTAAGGCTCAAGGAGCTGGCGGAGGAGAAGGGCGTGGAATTCGAGGAGCTCGCCTCCAGGATAAGGGGGTACGAAGTCGAGGTCAGGAGCCATGAGGAGGTGGCCGAAACCGTAAGGGCCGGGAGGGCCGACGTGGGGTTCGGGCTGGAGTGCGTAGCCGAGGAGTACGGGCTCGGCTTCGTCCCCTTGGCCGAGGAGCGGTTCGACTTCTTGGTCAGGGCCGATAGGATAGGGAAGCCCTCGGTCTCGGCCTTCATAAGGGCACTAAGGTCCGAGTGGTTCCGAAGGGCCCTGAAAGGGCTGAAAGGGATAGAGGCCTGTGAGTGGACCGGCAGGCTCTTTTAGGCAAAAATATGGGGGTTAGGCCTTGAGCAGCTTTATGAACTCCCTGAGCAATGCGGGTAGGTCCGGCCAGGCCCTGCTCGAGACCAGCTTCCCGTCGACCACTACCTCCTGATCTAGGTACTTGCCCCCAGCGCGCTCTATATCGGGCTTCAGGACCATGTAGGCCGTGAGCGTCCTCCCCTTGACCAGGTCGTAGGCCAGCAGGACCAGGGGTCCGTGGCAGATTACTGCGACGGGTTTGTCATTCTCGAAGAAGTGCCTTACTATCCCCTCGAGCTCCGGATAGATCCTCATGTACTCAGGGGCCCTCCCGCCCGGTATGAAGAGCCCGTCGAACTCCTCGGGGTTGACTTCCTTGAACGCCATGTCGACCCATCCGAACCCGTACCCCGGCTTCTCCGTGTAGGTCTCTATCCCCTCCTCGAAGTCGTGGACCACGGTGTAGAGCTTCTTCTTAGTGGGGGCCGCGACCTTCACCTCGAACCCCTCCTCCTTCAGCCTCCAGTAGGGGTAGAATATCTCTTGGGCCTCGACGGCGTCTCCAGCCACTATAAGAACCTTCGTCATGGATGCGCCTTAAAAGCACAAACTATAAACCTTTGGGAGGAAAGATGGTAAATTAGACTGGTGTCGAACCCAAGGCCCCGGATTCCGAGTAAACCGGCAACGTCCCAAGGTAGATCAACCTACCTCCGTCGATCCAATCCCTGAAGACGGTCCAAGGCCAGGGCCCCTCAAGCCATATCGCTGAGATGCAGCAGACCTCGGCCCCGGCCTTCTTCGCCAGGTTCAGCAGGCCGAGCATCGTCCCGCCGGTCGATATCACGTCGTCTAAGAGGGCGACCCTCTTCCCCCTGACCCTAGAAGAGTTCAGCTCGTCCAGGACGAGGAGCTGCGGCTCCTTCGTCGTTATGGACCTGACCTCCTCGATCAGGGCCTCCTCCATGTAAGCCTTCACGT
>JAGGXQ010000057.1 GCA_021162925.1 Nitrososphaerota archaeon | reverse complement strand
TAGGTCGTCCCCGGCCACGTAGACCCCGCTCGCTTGGGCGGTTATCTCGGCCAGCCCGTCGAAGTCCTCCTCCTCTACCGGGTCCTCGACGTAGAAGAGCCCGTATCGGTCTATGAGTTCCAGCACGTAGCCGATCTGGCCCTCCCTGTCCAGCTCCCTGTCCCCGTAGACGTACCTCTCCCCGTTCCAGAAGGAGGATGCAGCTACATCGGCCCCGATCGCCATCCTGACCCCCAGCTCGGCCTCCACCCTGTCGCACGCCTCCCTTAGCGTCTCGAACGCGACCTCGTTGCTCACCTTCGCCATCCAAGCTCCCTCGTCGCTCCTCCCGTAGCTGAAGCACCCGTCCTTGGCCTCGAGCAACCTTCCGGCCTCCCTGTGGGCCATGAAGTTCGCCTCAAGCGCCTCCCTCACGTCCTTCGCCCCAACCGGGGTTATCAGGAACTCCTGTATCTCTGGGGCGCCCCTCCCCGCGTGCTTGCCCCCGCTTATCACGTTCCCCAGGGGATAGGGTATCGAGTAGGGCCCGCTCGACATGAGCTCGAACCTGGGCTTCCCCAGAGCCTTGGAGCATGCGTCCACGAGCGAGAAGGAGAGGGCGAACACGACGGAGCCACCTATGTAAGAGTAATCCTCCGTTCCGTCTATCTCCCTCAGCCTCTCCCTGAGCGAGTAGGGATCGGTGGGCTCTATGCCCTTGAGCCTATCGGAGTATTCTTTCAGCCTCTCGACCGCGAGGAACGGGTCGTCGTTCGGAAACGGCCTTACTTCGTGCTTCCCCCTGCTCTTGCCGGCGGGGGCCATCGCCCTCCCCTTATAACCCCCGACGTCGACCTCGACCTCTACGGTCCGCTCCCCCCTGCTGTTGTAGAGGACCCTGCCCTTCACTTCTCTTAGCTCCAGACCCATACGCCTAGGCGAGGAATCGGCGTTTTTAAAGTTGCCCCCTCCTCGCTATCGCCTCGTAGTAAGGGAGCAACTGATCCATGAACTCGACGGTTGAGAGGAACATGCGCCTGCAGCAGTACCTCTTTATCCCCATCGAGTCCAATACCTTGCCCGGCTCTTCCCCCGCCTTTACCCTCTTGAGGAACTCGTAGTACTTGTCCCCTATGAGCGCCCCACAGGTGAAGCATCTTACCGGTACCAGCATCCGAGTTCGCTCGGGCGTGGCGCTTTAAAACCGTTTCCCCCACCGGCGGAGGGAAGCTCATTAAAGAGTTGGAAACCAGTTTCATATACATGACACTTAAGGTCTTCTTTTCGATATATGGGCGTGGGAGGTGAAAAATGATGGGAGAACTGAAAAGCAGGGTGGATCTGTCTAGGGTCGTGTTGGTAGCGGGGCTACTAGTGGCAGGGCTGCTCATGGCGGGCATGGGAACGGCTCTGGGAGTGGGAGACCAATTCAACTTCGATGGAAAGCGAGTCAGCCTCACCGTGATGTCCAAAAATGGCACGGACGTAATAACAATATGGGAAGACGGCAAAGTGGTAAAGAAGTTACTTCCAGGCAGAAGTTATACAATAAAAACTTCGGGCAATAAGATACTAATAAGTGAAGTAAATAAAATGACAGAGGAAGAGATGGAAAAACAGCAAGCGGAAGCCGAAGCGAAGTTGGAGAAGGTTCTGGAGATAGCCAAAAACGACAGTAGGGTGCGGGAACTCATCGATGGAAAGGCCTACAAAGTAGTCTGCTTCTCCATAGAAACGGCCGGAGAAACCGAAACCGCAGTCCTGACGTTGGATGTCGAGGGAACGCTCTATAAGGTGTCGATAGACCTGAACAGCGGGACGGTGGAATCGGTGGAAGAAGTCGGTGCGGCCCCTAACCTAGGATAGAAGTCTCGAGGCGATGTAATGGAAAAACCCTTATATTTTTTATTTTTCTTCTTCCTTAAGAAGGTGAATTAGGATGAAAATCGAAAAATTTCACGGAAAAACCATATTCATGGCGGCTTTGTTCCTAGCTTCGGTGTTCGTCCTTGGGATAAAACTGCTGAACCCCACGCCGATACAGATCATCATAAAAGGCCAGAGCACGGAGATCACTCAAATACCAGGATTTTTCACGTTCACGGATGTGATCATTCTCATCGTGGCATCGATCACCCTTGGCATCAGCGGGGAGTACCTGCTGCTCTTCGACTCCGTCAGAGGTCCGGCCGAAAAGCCCGTCGGAGAATTGATACTCGAAGAGAGGAAGAGGAGATGGGAATCCATAGCGAAGACCCTTAAGGACGACGAGCGGAAGGTCTACAGGGCGATAATCGAATCGGATGGGATCGTCGAGCAGAGCAAGCTCCCAGAAATAACCGGAATCTCGAAATCGAACGTCAGCAGGGCCTTGGATCTGCTGGAAAGCAAAGGTTTGGTTGAGAGGAGGAGGCGAGGAATGGGGAATATCGTCCTGCTGAAGTAAAGGAACCGTCAGCGGTAGGACTTCTGCCTCCTGCGCCTCGCACCTGGCCCCCCGAACTTCTTCGGCTCCTTCTGCCTCGGGTCGCCGACGAGCAGGTGCCTGTCGAACTCCATTATCCGCTCCATAAGCTTCTTATCCTTGGTGAACCCGACCAGGGCCCTCGCTATCGCCATCGCGGCCGCCTCGGCCTGCCCCATGAAGCCCCCTCCCTTTACCCTGACGTCTATGTCGACCTTGTCCGCATACTCCGGCGCCAAGGCCAAGACCGTCCTTATACGCTCCCTCGCGACTTCGGGCATGAGCAGCTCCAAGGGTATCCTGTTTATCCTGACCGCACCCTTGCCTGGCCTTATCATGGCGAATGCCCTGGCCGTCTTCCTAGACGCCGAATAGATGTGCATGTCGAGCTGCTTGCTCAACCCTTCCACCCCAGCTCCTTGGCTAGCTCACCTATCGTGGTATAAAAGGCTGGCGGCCTCCTAGCCATCGCCTCCTCCAGCACCCTCGCCCTCCCCTTGTAAGCTTCCGGCGTCCCTATGTAGACCCTGAGCCTCTTCATCGCCTTGATCCCCTTCGGCTTGTACCTAGGGACCATCCCCCTTATCATCTCCGTGATTATGCGATCGGGCCTCCTGGGGTGCCTGGGGGTGTGCTTCGGGTTTATCACGCTCCCGACCTCCAGGTATTCCTTCCACTCCCTTATCACGCTCTTCCTGTTCCCGGATATGAGCGCCCGCTCCGAGTTTACGACCACGACCCTGTAGCCCTCCAGGAGGAGCTTGGCCACCTTGGAGCACAGCCTGCCGGCTATCGAATTCGTGGCGTCGATGACGAGTTCGCGCTCCAGCTCAGCCAATCAGCTTCACCCCCTTCCCCTTCTTGAACTTCTTGACGAACTCGTCCAGCGTGAGGGCCTTGCCCCCGGCCTCCTCTATCTTCCTCCTAGCCGCAGAGCTAAAGCTCAAGGCGCCGACTATGACCTTATGGCTCAGGGTCCCCGAGGAGAGCACCTTCCCTGGGACTACGACTTTGTCCCCGTCCTCGGTGTTCCGCTCTATCCTGTCCAGGTTCACGACCCTCCCGCCCCGCTCTACGAGCTCTTTGACCCTCTTCCACACGTTCGCCTTCGACTTCGAGTAGGCGAGCCTGAGGGCCTTAAGCTGCTTCGGATCCTTGTACAAACTCATCACCCAGCTTGCCCTTGGCCTCCTTGGGCCTCTTCTCGAGCTCTACGATGGCCCATAAAAATATTTCCTAAGCGGGGAGGGCAC
>JAGGXQ010000137.1 GCA_021162925.1 Nitrososphaerota archaeon | reverse complement strand
TAAGGGAGAGCTAGAGAGGGTTGAGGAGGAGCTGGAGTCCCTCAAGGCCGATAGGGACGAGCTCCTAGCCCTGACCTCCAAGCTAGAAGGGCTCGAGGAGGCCGTCGAGGAGCTGAATTCCGAGCTAGGGGAGCTCGAGGAAGTCAGGGAGAAGATGGGGGAGGTGGAGAGGGAGCTCGAAGAGGCCAAGGTCGAGGAGGCCGAGATAGATGGGCTCAGGGAGGAGCTGAAGAGGCTTGGGGAAAAGGTCTCCAAGTTCATGGAGCTTAAGGGGAGGGTGGAGGAGCTGAAGAAGAAGTGTGAGGGGAAGGCCACCTTGCTAAAGGGTTTGAAGGGGCTCGAAACGGAAAGGGCAGAGAGGGAGGGTAGGTGTTCGGAGCTCGCCAAGAGGTTGGAGGAGCTCAAATCAAGGTTCGACGAGCGCAGGCTCGCCGAGCTAAAGGGAGAGATCGAGGAGCTAGGCTCGAAGGTGAACGAAGCGGAAAAAGAGAGGTCGAGGCTCGAAGGCTGGATCAAGAGGGTTGAGAAGGATATTTCGAGCCTAGAAGAGAAGGAGAGGCGCTTGGGCGAGGTGGAGAAGGAGCTGAAGAGGTGGGAGCGAGTGCTCGAAGTCCTTACGAAGATCAGGAAGGCCTTCAGGGAGGCCCAACCCATCCTTCGAAGGCAATTCGTGGATTCGATAAACGCCGAGGCCCAGCGCATCCTATCGGACCTGAAGAAGAAGGAGAGCATAGTGGGCATAGTGGTGGGGGAGGACTACTCGATAAACGTGGTAGAGGGCGGGAGGGAGAACCCGATCGAGCAGTACTCAGGAGGGGAGAAGACTTTGGTATCGATAGTCCTCAGGACTGCACTTGCGAAGGCCCTGGTTGGGGAGATACCGATGCTGATCTACGACGAACCGACCGAGTATCTAGATGAAGGGCACAGGGAGAGGCTCGTCAATTGGATATCGGGATTGGGCGAGGTCGGGCAGGTGATCGTCGTCTCCCAGCTCGAAGACTTCAACCCCGTCGCGAGCAACATAAAGGAGGTGAGGATGGTCGATGGCAGGTCCACCGTGGTTTAGGGCGAAGCTTATATACTTGTATGTTAGTACACTTTGGTGACTAACATGGAAGAAGTGGTCCTAAGGGTGGCCGAGGCTTTAAGGAGGGACGTGGGAAGGGGGATAGCCAGGATCGATCCGAAGGTCTTGAACGAGATGGGTTGGGAGACCGGGGACGTTGTAGAGATAATAGGGAAGAGGAGGACGTGCGCCCTGATCTGGCCGGCCAGGCCCGAAGACTACGGGAAGGGGATAATTAGGATAGACGGCTACACGAGGAGGAACGCCGGGACCGGAATAGACGAAAGGGTGAAGGTGAGGAGGATAGAGGCGAGAAGGGCGGAGAAGGTGACCCTTTCCCCAACGGAGCCCCTCAGGATACTCGACGGCGAGGAGTACGTCCGCTCCATATTGGAGGGTAGGGTCGTCTGCAAAGGCGATACGGTGAGCATACCGATAATGGGTAGCAGCATAGACCTGGTGGTAACGGGGATTAGCCCCGCATCCAACGCCGTGATCATAACCGACACCACGAAGATCGTGATAAGCGAGGTTACGAAGCCGCCTTCGAGGGTGCCTAGGGTGACCTACGAGGACATAGGGGGCCTCAAGGATGCGATCCAGAAGGTAAGGGAGATGATAGAGCTGCCATTAAAGCACCCGGAGATATTCGAGAAGCTTGGGATAGAGGCGCCCAAGGGCGTATTGCTCTACGGCCCACCTGGGACCGGTAAGACCCTGTTGGCGAAGGCCGTTGCGAATGAAACGAACGCAAACTTCTACTCGATAAGCGGGCCGGAGATAATGAGCAAGTTCTACGGCGAGAGCGAAGCAAGGCTGAGGGAGATATTTAAGCAGGCCGAAGAGACCGCCCCGAGCATCATATTCATAGACGAGATAGACTCGATAGCTCCGAAGAGGGAGGAGGTTACTGGAGAAGTCGAAAGAAGGGTGGTGAGCCAGCTCCTATCCCTCATGGACGGATTGGAAGCCAGAGGAAAGGTGGTGGTAATTGGGGCCACGAACAGGCCCAACGCCCTAGACCCCGCATTGAGGAGGCCGGGCAGGTTCGACAGGGAGATAGAGATAGGCGTGCCGGATGAGAAAGGGAGGCTCGAGATACTCCAGATACACACCAGGAACATGCCCCTCGCCGACGACGTGGACCTGAAGAAGCTGGCATCGATGACCCACGGTTTCGTAGGGGCCGATCTCGCATCCCTGGTCAAGGAGGCCGGGATGAGGGCCATAAGGAGGATACTGTCCGAAATAAACCTAGAGGAGGAGAAGATACCGGCCGAGGTGCTCAACAAGATATCGGTGAAGATGGACGACTTCATAGACGCGTTGAAGGACATAGAGCCGTCGGCCCTTAGGGAGGTCATGATAGAGACCCCGAACGTCAGGTGGGAGGACATAGGGGGGCTCGAAGACGTTAAGCTGGAGCTGAAGAGGGCGATCGAGTGGCCCCTTAAGTTCAGGAAGGTGTTCGAGTACGCAAAGGCCAAACCGCCGAAGGGCATCCTGCTCTACGGACCTCCTGGGACGGGCAAGACCTTGTTGGCCAAAGCGGTCGCCACCGAGAGCGAGGCCAACTTCATAAGCGTCAGGGGTCCCGAGCTCCTATCCAAGTGGGTTGGAGAAAGCGAAAGGGCGGTTAGGGAAGTCTTCAGGAGGGCCAGGCAGGCGGCTCCGTGCGTGATATTCTTCGACGAGCTCGACGCCCTCGCCCCGGCGAGGGGGGTGAGTAGCGATTCTAGGGTCACCGAGAGGGTCGTAAGCCAGCTGCTCACCGAGCTCGACGGCATCCAAGAGCTCAAGGACGTGGTCATCATAGGGGCCACGAACAGGCCCGACATAATAGACCC
>JAGGXQ010000026.1 GCA_021162925.1 Nitrososphaerota archaeon | reverse complement strand
GCCAGATAGGAGCGGGGATACCCTTCGATCCGCGGCCCCCTTGAGGAGGGACGCGGATCGAAGGGTATCCCCGCTCCTATCTGGCGTGCTGGAGGGGATCGTGAGGGTCATAGAGACCGGAGGGGACCTGACGGCTTACCTAAGGGACGAGGTCAGGAGCCTCATGGCGACCAGGAGGAGCGTGATCAGGGAATTCGTGAGCACCCTTATGATGATATCCGAGATATACATGGCCGTGATGGTCGCCTTCCCCCTGATACTGATAGTGATGCTGGTGATCATGAGCGCGATAGGAGGGGGGACCATAATGGGCATGAGCCCGGATACGATAGTCCCCATAGTCACCTATGGCCTGGTCCCTGGGTTCGGGGCACTCATCATGGTTTACCTCGATGCCGTAACTCCGAGGTGGTAGGTTGCTCGCGAGGAGGGTCGAAAAGAGGACGCTTTCCCTCGTCTTGGGGATATCCCTTGTCTCGATAGGGATCACGATGCTCCTCCTCACCTTTCTATACCCGACCCCTAGGGTGAGGCCCGAATACGACAACTACATGGTCACGAGCTTCATGGTCGGGATACTGCCGGTCGCGGTGCTTCAGTTCTTGGATTCTAGGTGGCGGGCGATGGCCGAGAGCAAGTTGCCGAACCTGATAAGGGACATCATAGAGGCGAACAAGTCGGGGATGCCGTACCTAAAGGCCGTGGAGTACACGGCCACCTTGAACTACGGGGTCTTGAGCGAGGAGGTGAAGAGGATGGTCGCGAGGATGAAGCTGGGGGATCCGTTCGAGGATGCCGTAATGGACATGGCCAGGAGGATAGGGACCCCCCTCGCCTACAGGACCGCGATCCTCCTGATAGAGGTCGGTAGGCACGGGGGGAAGATCCAGGAGATGCTCGAGGAGGTCTACTCTCACATAAGGGAGCTTCAGGACCTCCTGGCCGATAGGAAGAGGCAGATAACCCCCTATCTCTTCGTCGTCTACGCGGCCTTCGGCATCTACCTCTTCACGGTAGCGATCCTCTTCATGACCTTCTTCGGCCAGGCCCAGGCCCTTACCCCGATGGCCGGGATCCCGGGCGCGTTCCCCATGGCGATGGCCGAAATAAACCCGGAGCGGTACCACATCTGGTTCTACCACATGGGGGCCGTCGAGGCCATAGTTGGGGGCTTCGTGATAGGGAAGATAGGGGAGGGGAAGAGCGTTGCGGGGGTGAAGCACATGCTCGTCATGCTCTTCATAAACTTCATAGCGTTCACCTTCCTGATCAGCTAGAGAAGGAGCCCTCGGCCGTGTTCCCCCTCTTGCTCGCGACCTTTATCAGGTAGGTCGTGGATGGCGAGTAGTCGAAGTCGACGGTTATACACGCCACCTCGCCCTTCGCCACCCCGACCGGGCTTATCTCGATTATCGTTTCGTTGATGTAGACCCTGTCGATGGTGAGCGAGATCGATCCGGTGTTCCTGACGTATATGTCGAGGTGCTTGCCGGCGGACTCGTAGAACCTGACGTCGTCTATCACGAAGGATTCGGCCGCCCTCAGGGCGTCGGACTCCAGGGCCGAGGATGAAGCGCTCTCCCCCTGGGATATGTAGGAGTAGGCCCAGTACTGGGCGACCGCTGCCAGGGCTACGGTCACCGCGATCATGAGCATGAGGGAGAGGAAGGTCGACTGGGCCTTCACGTTAAGCACGATGCCAGGAAGGTATATAAGGGTTGGGAACTACTTTCCCGCCGACACTATTACTATGCCTTGAATAAATAATGCTATGCTCCTAGTGTAGCCAAATTTACGAATATTCTTAAATATCCCACCTTTGGATGGAAGGCTGGAATGATGGCCATGAGGAAGAGAAAGGCCGTCTCGCCTGTCCTGGCAGTGCTGCTGATGATAGCGGTATCGGTAGCCCTAGCTGTGGTGATATTCACGTGGAGCCAGGGCTTCCTGTCGAGCACCTCTGGAGCCATAGGTACGGAGCAAGGGGCGCAGAACATCGCAGCCCAGAGCCAGATAACGATAGAGAACGTGGTGCCGGATACTAGTGCTAAGAATATAACCTTAGTAATAAGGAACGTAGGATCGGTCTCGGTGTCCATAGGGAGCATCCAAGTGATCGGTCTTCCGAGTAACTCCGGATTTAGCGGTTCGGGGTATGTCACGATCTCTTCTAGTGGCGTAAATACTGGTGGCGATGTCTCAGCGGTTGATCCTAGTAGCGCATCAAGCTACACCCTTTCCAAGGGAAGTGCGGTAACCGTTGCATTAAACCTAAACAACCTAGCTTCCGGTGACTTCATAACCGTCAAGGCTACCACCACGGTAGGTAGCTTCGCCCAGTACAGCATAACGGTGCCTTGAGGTGGTGAGCGATGAGGACCCTAAATAAGAGAAAGGCCGTCTCGCCGATCCTGGCAGTGCTGCTGATGATAGCGGTATCGGTAGCCCTAGCTGTGGTGATATTCACGTGGAGCCAGGGCTTCCTGTCGAGCACCTCTAGCGCAATAGGTACCGAGCAAGGAGCACAGAACATCGCAGCCCAGAGCCAGATAACGCTAGAGAACGTGATACCTGATAAAGTTAACGATTTACCCAGCGGTAGTGACACAACCATTGGTAATTTCACTATAATTGTAAGGAACGTCGGTTCGGTCTCCGTGAGCTTAGGTACGATAACCATACAAGGATTACCTGCAAATTCGGGTATGAGCGGAACCATCAACATTTTAATAGGAAGTAGCGGAAGTGCCAATCCGGATATAACAGCTATTACTGCAAATGCTGATACATCTAAAATAAAGATCTACGAATCCGATGGGGGTACTGAAGCGACTAACTCGTACTTCCAAAACATCGCCAAAGGAGATTCTGTGACGTTCATAGTATCCATAACTGGAAACGATACTGCCAACACCGACCTAGATCTTCAGTCCGGTGACTTCATAACCGTCAAGGCTACCACCACGGTAGGTAGCTTCGCCCAGTACAGCGTAACGGTTCCGTAGAAACCCTTTTTCCTTTTTTGAGTTACTTTAATCTACTATCCTGACCGAAGTCGCCAGGAATCTAGATGAGCGGTGGTTCCCCCTAGAGCTCACGACCTTCACCTCGTAGCTCTCCCCCTCCGACCAGTCGTAAGGGGCGTAAACCGCCTCGACCTCCTTCGGGCCCAAGGTCACGCTCGATGGCATCATGGTCACGTTCTCCCCGTTCACGTACATGCCGACCAGCTTTACGGAGACGGATCCGTCATTGGCCAAATAAACCACCAGGCCCTTTCCGTCGAAGCCGACCTCGGTCAGGTTCCTGTCGAAAGCTACCTCATGGATCTCGAACCTCTCCTCGCTCCTCAGGGCTTCGTCCAGTATGGAAGGGGCGAACTCGCCGGAAGTCGAGCTCAGGCTCCAGTAATAGACCAAGGCCGATAGGGATACCACTATCGCTATGGCCAGCATGGCCGAGAGGGTGTAGGCCGACGCCCTAGAACACCCAATCGACCGTCTCCTTCTTCCCTTCATCGCTCCATATAACGATCTCATGCAGCTCGCCCTTGGAGACCAGGTATTCGAGCCTTAGCTTGAGCCAGCCCGATTCCTGGGGCCTCAAAAGGAGCGACGTCCCGCCTTGGGAGCTTTCGACTATCTCGGCCCTCCTGCCGTCGAAGTAAACCGAGGATATCCTCACATCGATCCCTCCAGAGTTCCTGAGGTAGACCGTCACGTAGGAGTAAGGGCCCGAATACTCAAGCTTCGCATCCTCGACCGAGAATTCCTCAAAGCTGCCCGTAAACGGGCTCGAGAACGAGTAGGTGTAGGACTCGAGGGCTTCGCCGAGCCAGCCCTGGGTCATGGTGAAGGCCGTAAAACACGCGACGCTCACCACCAAGAGCATGAGCATGACCGACATAACGTAGCTTATCGCCTTCAAGGCGAGTACTCGCCCACCACCTTGTTCCCCCTGGTGGTCGGGACCGTCACCTCGTACGCCGATGAGAGGGG
>JAGGXQ010000046.1 GCA_021162925.1 Nitrososphaerota archaeon | reverse complement strand
GACAACCGTCGTAAGCGTTTTGAGGAGGGTGGAAGGATGAGCGAGATATCTCACTGGAGGACGAAGGGCAGGTACTACAGGCTCCTGGGGTCGAAGTGCGAGGAGTGTGGAGGGGAGTACTTCCCACCGGTCCGCGTCTGCCCCAAATGCGGATCTAGGCGCATAGCGGACAAGGAGATGCCGAAGAGGGGTAAGATCCTGGTCCACACGGTCCTTTACAGCCCCCTGTCGGGCTTCGAGGACCAGGTCCCCATGATCCTCGCGTTCGTGGAGCTGGAGAACGGGGTCAGGGTCTTTTCGCAGATAACCGACGCGAAGCCCGAAGAGGTGAAGGACGGGGACGAGGTCGAGATGGTCTTCAGGAGGGTAAGGGTCCTCGGAAGGGACGGCCAGATACTCTACGGCTACAAGTTCAAGAAGGTCTAACCCCTGGCCTTCTCTTCTATCCTTTTTATTTCCTCTTCGCTCAAGAACCTGGCCTTCTTATCCTTGGTCTCCACCACGGCCATCTTTATGTGTCTCCCTTCTTCCTTCTCCCCGCTGACCAGGTATATCGCCTTGACCGCCAAGATGCCCGCCTCCTCCATGGACATATCCGGCCTGTAGTTCTTCTCCAAGAAGTCCATGACTTGGTCGCTTCCGGCCCCTATCGCGACGGCCAAGTACCCCAGGAAGGTACCGCTGGGATCGGTGAGGTAGATGCTCGGCCCCTTCCTGTCGACGCCCGCTATTATCAGCGAGATGCCGAACGGCCTTACCCCTGCATATTGGGTGTACTGCTGGGCTAGGTCGGCGATGCTCTTCGCCAAGACCTCCACGTCTATCGGCTCGTCGTAGACGAGTCTGTTCTGCTGGGCCGTGATCCTAGCCCTGTCGACCTGGACCCTCGCATCCGGTATGTATCCAGCGGCCGCGACTATTATGTGGTCGTCGATCTGGAAGAGCTTCTGCGACACGCTGGACTCCTGTAGCTTCCTGGTCTTCTCCTCGACCGCCAGAAGGACCCCCTCCGGGCACTTGATCCCTATGGATAGCGTCCCCCTCTTTACGGTCTCTATCGCATACTCGACCTGGTAAAGCCTCCCATCGGGGGAGAAGACCGTTATCGCCCTATCATAACCCGCCGACGTAGGGAACATATCGACCATGAGTGGAGGGAAAGGCACCATTATAAGTTTTTAAGCCCAAGGTCCGGCGGTTTACCGTGAAGGCTGAAGACAGGGTCCATTTCTTCGGCCATAGGGCTATAACCGCAAGGCACGGGACCACGTTCGAAATAACCAAGGACGAGTGGCTGACCCCTAGGGGGGACTGCATAGTGGGGGTGAAGGCGGATAAGGCGTGTGCCGATCTGGACGAGCGGTTGAAGGAGTTGCTCAGGACCGAGGGTTGCAGGGTCGAGCTGGAGTTCCTGGTCGGGGGAGAGAGGTTCGTCGTACGCGCCAGGGGCTCCCCTAGGCTCACCCTCAGGGATAGGAGGGATATGGTGGTGAGGAAGAGCTCGTTCGTCTGCGATAGGACGCTGGCGATAGGGGCCGATGGGGCCGCATCGGACTTCCCCAGGAGCATCGTATCGAAGCTGAGGGACGAAAAGGCTAAAGGCCTGCTGGTGGTGAGGGCATACGTGTGAGTTGAGGGCGAAGGCCATAGGGTACGCGATGCAAGGCCTGGTGAAGTATCACGGCCTCAAGGATTGGGCCTTGAGGATACCCTTTCACGACAGCATATCGGCCAACGTGGACTCCATATGGACGAAGACCGAGGTCGAGTTCGGGGATTTCGAAAGGGATTCCCTGACGATAAATGGGGTCGAGGCCGATTCTAGGGCCTTGGAAAGGTGCCTGGCCGTGATCGATCACCTGAGGAGGCTGAAGGGGATCGATCTCAGGGTCAGGATAAGGTCGGAGAACAACCTCTCTGGTGTAAAGGGGCTCGGATACTCATCCTCCGCCGGTGCGGCCCTGACCCTCGCAGCCTACAAGGCCCTTGGTCTGGACGAAGAGCTCGGGCTGGATCTAAAACTGCTATCCAGGATAGCGAGGAGGTTCGCCGGCTCTTCCTGCAGGAGCATAGTCGGGGGCTACGCCAGGTGGTATTCGGGCACTAGGGACGAGGACTCATACGCAGTAAGGTTCGCATCTAGGGAGGACCTCGACGTCGCTATGCTCATCGTCCCCCTCAAGTCCGGCATAAAGACCGAGGACGCCCACAGGGATGCGCCGACCAGCCCCTTCTTCGAGGCGAGGATCAGGAGCGCCCAGAGGAGGGCCGACGAGCTCGAAAGGGCGATAAAGGACGGGGACTTCGAGAGGTTCGGGGAGCTGGTCGAGCAGGACACGATGGAGCTCCACGCGGTAACGATGACCGGCAGCTCCAGGCTGCTGGTCTACAGGCCCGAGAGCCTGATGGTCATAGAGGAGGTCCTGAAGTTAAGGAGGGAGGGGATAAAGGCCTACTACTCGATGCAGACGGGCCCATCCGTCTTCGTGAATACGTATCCCGAGCTTTTGGATGAGGTGAAGTCCAGGATAGAGGCCTTGGGGCTCGAGTGCTTGAGCGGCAGGGTTTCAGGGGGGGCCGAGCTCCTCTCCGACTAAAGCCCTCATTTCGTCTATGAGCCTGGATAGGGCCGAGAAGGCCCTCCCGACGTCCTTCCTCTTGATCACGATTATCGTATCGGTGTAGCAGCTCACCGTATCCTCTATGTTTATCCCCTCCCTCGAAAGCTGGCCGTAGAACGCTATCATGCAGCCCGGCGTCTCCACTATCTCCTTGGGGCTCTGGACGATCACCGCCGCGAGCCCGTCCCCGAACTCCAGCACGTCCCTACCAAAGGCCTTCAGCACCCTATCCTTCACCCTCTCATCGAATATCAGGGTTATGGCCGATAGGCTGGTGGATGCCTGGATCAGGCTTTCGTGCAACTCGGATATCAGCCTCCCCATGAGCGATAGGGTCCTCCTCCCCTTCTCGACGGATACCTTCGCAAGATCCATCCTCACGCTCAGGGTGCTTCTAGCTATCACCCTGTTCACCGATTCGCTCCCCTCGTACCTTGGCTTCACCCTCTTCAAAGCGGATAGGATGCTCTCGAAGCTCACCTCCTTGCCTAGGATCCTCTCGACCTTTGGCTTCAGGAGCCTGGCTAGGGCGCTCAGGTTCGCGTACCCCTTCGCCAAGGATTCCTGTACGGCCACTTCGGAGTCTACGAGCCTCCTCACGACTTCGGCGATCGAATCGGCCAATTTTGGTCACCGTGAGTTATTTTTATCATATTTTGTCCAAAAAATATATAAGTTTAACCCATCTCCCGCCCTAAGGATGGCCGGAAAGGTGGTCTTGGCGTATTCGGGGGGCCTCGATACCTCCGTCTCGATCCTCTGGCTCAAGGAGAAGTACGGCTACGACGTCGTAACCCTGACCGTGGACGTCGGGCAGAAGGAGGACTTGAAGGAGGTCGAGGAGAGGGCGAAGGCGATAGGGGCGCTCAGGCATTACTCCATAGACGCGAAGTCGGAGTTCGCATCCGATTACATCTTCCCGTCCATAAAGGCGAACGCGCTCTACGAGGGCAAGTACCCGCTCGGGACCGCTCTGGCCAGGCCCCTGATAGCCAAGAAGCTCGTCGAAGTGGCGGAGGAGGAGGGGGCCGAAGCCGTAGCCCACGGTTGCACCGGCAAGGGGAACGATCAGGTCAGGTTCGACGTCACGATTAGGGCCCTGAACCCCAGGCTCAAGATAATAGCCCCCGTGAGGGAGTGGGGGATGGACAGGGAGTCGGAGAGGAGGTTCGCCGTCGAGAGGGGGATACCGATCAGCCAGAAGAAGTCCAGGTTCAGCATCGACCAGAACCTCTGGTCCAGGTCGATAGAGGGCTCCGAGCTGGAGGATCCTTTCTTCGAGCCCCCTCAAGAAGCGTTCGAATGGGTCAAGGTCGAGGATCTGCCCGATGAGGCCACCTACGTGACTTTAAGGTTCGAGGGCGGGGTCCCGATCGCCCTAGACGGGGAGGAGCTAGCTCCCGTCGAGCTCATAGAGAGGCTCAACTCGATAGCGGGGGCAAACGGGTTCGGCATCGTCGATCACGTGGAGGATAGGCTCGTCGGCATAAAGTCGAGGGAGGTCTACGAGGCCCCCGCCGCGCTCAGCATCCTCGAGGCCCATAAGGATTTGGAGAAGCTGGTCCTCACGAAGCACGAGCTCGAGTTCAAGAGGCTCGTCGATGAAAAGTGGTCCTGGCTCGTCTACAACGGCCTTTGGATAGAGCCCCTGAGGATGGAGCTCGACTCTTTCATAAACGAGGGGCAGAAGAGGGTGAACGGCGAGGTCAGGCTGAAATACTACAAGGGAGGGATGAGGGTGGTGGGGAGGAGGTCCTCCGAATCCATCTACGATCGCTCTCTGGCCACCTACGAAGGGGCCTCGGCCTTCGACCAGAGCCTCGCAAAGGGGTTCATAGAGCTCTGGGGGCTCCAATCTAGGCTGGGTTTCAGGAGGGTCGAGGGTTGAAGGACCTGCTGAGGGGCTTCAGGCTCAAGGGGATGGACGAAGAGGCCCAGAGGTTCACCTCCTCGATACCCTACGATTCCGAGATATTCGAGCAGGTGAAGAAGATAAACGTGGCCCACATGGCTATGCTCGTCTCGAAGGGGCTCGTCGACAGGGACGAGGGGCTGAAGTGCATAGAGGCCTTAAGGGAGCTGAATGGGTTAAAGCCCTCCTACGAGCTCGAGGACGTCCACATGGCCGTAGAGGCCCACGTGATATCGAAGGTCGGGGAGGCTGGAGAGATGCTGAACCTGGCGAAGAGCAGGAACGATCAGGTTGCGACCGCGATAAGGATGAGGCTCAAGGAGTACGTGCTCGACGCGGTAAGGGAGCTCTTGAGCCTGAGGAAGACCCTGCTCAGGAGGGCGTCGGAGCACCTGGGCGTGGTTATGCCAGGCTACACTCACATGCAGCAGGCCCAGCCCGTGAGCCTCCCGACCCACTTGCTCGCCTACTTCTCCTCCCTAGGAAGGGATGTTAAGAGGCTCATGGCCTCGTACGAGTTCGCGGACGAGTGCCCCATGGGCTCGGCCGCGTTGGCTACGACGGGTTTCGACATCGATAGGGGATTAGTTGCGAGGCTCCTAGGGTTCTCGAAGGTCATGGAGGACCCGATAGACGCCGTGAGCTCCAGGGACTTCCTGCTGGACGCGATCTTCGGGCTGATGCAGACGATGCTGGACCTGAGCAGGATGGCCGAGGAGCTGATCGTCTGGAGCAGTAAGGAGTTCGGCTTCGTCGAGATGCCAGACGAGCTGTCTTCGACGAGTAGCATAATGCCCCAGAAGAAGAACCCGGTCGTCTGCGAGATCGTTAGGGCGAAGGCGTCCAACCTGATAGGGGAGCTGGTTGCTACGGCTTCCATGCTCAAGTCCCTCCCCTACTCCTACAACCTGGACCTTCAGGAGCTCACCCCCCACCTCTGGTCCTCGTTCAGGGATGCGATCGACTCGATCAGGATGATGAACAAGGTCATGGATTCGGTGAAGTTCGACGCGGAGCGGATGAGGGCCGACCTAGATGGATCGACCTTGGCGACGAGCCTCGCCGACATGCTGGTCGAAAGGTTGGGCATGAGCTTCAGGAAGGCCCATAACCTGGTCGGGCTCATCTCGAAGAAGGCGGAAGGAAGGGAATTCGTGGAGGTCGCGAAGGAGCTCCTCCCCGCCATGCTCGGCGTCGAGCTCCCCTGGCTCGACTCCCTGAATCCGGAATCGGTGGTCGAGTCGAGGAAGGTCCTAGGCGGGACCTCTAGGGATTCGACGCTCAAACTCATCGAGCTCGGCAAGAAAGAGGTCGAGAAGGAGGAGCTCTGGCTGGATGAGAGGCTCGCCTCTTTAAAGAGGGCGGATGCCGAGCTAGAATCCTTCGTATCGGGGTTAAGGAGGTGAGAAGATGGATGCGGAATGTCCCGAATGTGGGGCGAAGTTCACGCTCCCCGAGGACGTGGTCCAAGGGGAGATAGTGACCTGCCCCGATTGTGGAGTGGACCTGGAAGTAGTGGGCGTGAAGGGAGGAAAGGTCGAGCTGAAGGTGGCGGAAGCGGTAGGAGAGGACTGGGGAGAGTAAAGTGCCGAGGCTCGCCCTCCTCTACGACAGGATAAGGTGGGAGGAGAAGGAGCTCTACAGGAAGGCGAAGGAAAAGGGTATAGAGCTGAAGCTGGTGGATGCGAAGTCGAAGGTCGCGGACCCATACGTAGGGGAAGAAGCGATCAGGAGGCTCTATGGGGACCTGGTGCTCCAGAGGTGCATAAGCCACATGAGGGGGCTGCACTACACCGCATACCTGGAGAGCATGGGGCTGAGGGTGATAAACAGCTTCAAGGTGCAGAACCTGTGCGGGAACAAGGCCCTGACCTCCCTATTTTTGATCAAGAAGGGCATACCGACCCCTAGGACGCTCCTGGCATTTTCGCAAGAGGCTGCAGGAGACGCGGTCGAAAGGATAGGGTATCCAGCGGTCATAAAGCCCGTGATAGGGAGCTGGGGCAGGATGGTCCTCGCCTTGAAGGACAGGGAGGTGGCCCAAGCGATCCTGGAGATGAGGGGCTCGATGCAGGGCCCGTTCGACAGCATCTTCTACATACAGGAGTTCGTCAAGAGGCCCCCCAGGGATATAAGGGCGATAGTGGTAGGGGACGAGGTCGTTTCTTGCATCTACAGGTATGCGCCATCGAAGGACTGGAGGACGAACGTGGCAAGGGGAGGGAGGGCCGAGGTCTGCCCGATAGACGACGGGCTGGAAGATTTGGTGCTCAGGGTTGCGGATGAGCTAGGTGGCGGCGTCTTAGGGGTCGATCTGATGGAGGGGGAATCGGGCCTGCTGGTCCACGAAGTGAATTCCACGGTCGAGTTCAGGGGCGCCGCTTCGGTGAGCGGTAGGGATATAGCCGGCGCGATCCTCGAATACGCTTTGAAGGAGGCGAAGAGATGAGGGTAGGCATCATAGGGGCTTCGGGCTACACGGGAGGGGAGCTGCTGAGGCTCCTCTT
>JAGGXQ010000035.1 GCA_021162925.1 Nitrososphaerota archaeon | reverse complement strand
CTCACCAACGATATGATCTCGTCGGAGCGCTCCCCGATCGCCTTGAGGGGGTAAGAGGCCCTCATGTAGGGTTTGCCGTCTTCGAGCCCGTAGATGCTGAGCACCATTCCCCTCGCGCTCATCCCTATGGCCCTGACCATAAGGACACCCCAAACCGCCCCCCTTTATAGATGCTACCCTTTATGAGTTCTGCAACCCATCGTCGGCAAAACGTTTTGCGGATAAAAAGTCGTCGAAGGTAATTTGACGGAGTGAGCCTTTTATCCGCCGTTATACGATAGGAATGCGTATTCCGAAGGGTAGGCGAGGGGCATCACGCGTATGGTCGTTTTCTTTTATATTTGGAATACCAATTAATGAAAAATATCCAATATATAAACAGCAACGCACCAATACCGATCCAGTATGGCTTTTCAAGAACCGGTTCCGGTAGCGTGGTGAGATATGCTATTACACTTACCGTTACCATTACCGAAAGCACGGCAACGAGGACTTTCCGCAGCTTCTCTTTTTCCATTTTTATCTCCTTTCATTTTTCACTACATAAATTGTGAAATGCTGTTCCGGTAAAAAGTCGAACTCCTTTTCCAGCGAATAGCCCGACTCTTCCATCTCTCGAATGATGGTCTCCTTAGGAACGTGGTGTCCGAACAATCCACGGAAGGTGAAAATTTTACCTTTTTTATACTCAATGATGGCTATTCTTCCATCTGGTTTTAAGAATCGTTTTAGATTCTTAAAATACTCTACCCGATTTGGTATGTGATGGGTGACGTTTCGCATGAATATGAGATCTAGGCCCTTTTCAGGCAAATCTAATTCATCTCCCGATGCGAGTATCGGTATAACGTTATCCAACCCTTTCTCTCTGGCAATATTTTTAACGTACTCCAGAAATTCCGGGTTCGTATCGACCGCGTAAACCCTTCCTTCTCCAACCATCTCGGCGAACCGCAGAGAAAAATAACCCCCTCCCGAACCGATATCCGCAACGCTTTGACCGGGCTTTGGTGCGATGGCTTCTATAATCTGGTCCGGTTTGTTCTTGGGATCGGAAGCCTTTTTATTGAACATCCTTGCTTGAAAGTTCGCCTTTCTCATTTTATCTCCTTACATATGGTCTCCATCCGCATAATCCTCTAAATCGAGGTTAAAGCGAAATTCCACGAAGCTGATCTCCATACATCGGTTCGCTGGTTTAGGGGGTTAAAAAGCTTGTGCTATAAAAGATGGCAAGGTTCGTTCTTTGGGCAACCTTTATTTAAGCTGGCACCGAGCTTCCGCCTATGATCGAGGTGGTCTACAGGCCGATCAAGCAGCTCGTCGTCTACGAGTGCATCAAGTACGACAGGCCCGACGAGCTCGCAAGGGCCGTCTCCATGGAGGCCGGAACCATCAAGGCGCCCTACCTGAAGTGGGCCGATGGGATCGTGTTCAGGGTTTCCTCCTTGGGGCTCATGCTGTCCTCGGACGTGTTCGCAAAGGAGTTCATGGAGGGGAGGTTCCACATATCGGTCGAGTACGCCCACATGCCCGAATTCACCCCTAGGATACAGACGAGCGAGGAGAGGGTCATAGTCCCGATAATCGACGACAGCAACAACGAGCTCTCCCTGAGCCTGGCCAGGTGGATAAAGGAGAGGGAAGGATCGGCTTGATAAAGGCCGAGGAGCTGGAGCTCGCGCTCAAGGAGATCGAAGAGGGGGTAAGGAAGGCTTCCGCCCCAGAAGACGTCGACCTCAGGCACGTCCCCGAACCCCTGAAAAGGGACGTGGAGAGGGCGATAAGGGGCCTGTTCTACAGGGGGGAGAGGAGGGGGAAGTTCCTGGTCGTAACGGGGATAGACAAGGCCGGCAAGGAGACCCACTGCTTCAACCCGGCCAAGCTCAAGGGGATCAGGGCGATAGGCTCGGTGCTGGATGAGATGGGGTACAGGGTCCTGGGCGTGAGGCAACCGAGCTACGAAACCCTCCTAGGGAGGCTGGTCTCCTCTCATCTCGGCTTCGGGGACCTGATAGAGGGCAGGGTGTCGAAGGATTACGCCTGGTTGCTCTGGTCCCTGGATAGGGCCCAACACAACTTCGAGGTCGTCGATTGGCTAAGGGAGGAAGGGAACGTAGTTTTGAGCAAGAGGTGGTGCGAGAGCAACGTGGTGTACCAGATGGCCCAGGGCATCGACCCCGGCAGGATAGAATCCTTCGAGAGGGGGATAGCGAAGCAGGACTACACGATCCTGCTCGACATCCCCGTGGAGGAGTCCCTGAAGCGTTCGGCATCCCTCGACAGGTACGAGTCCCCGGAATTCCTCAAGAGGGTGAGGGAGCTCTACCTGAGGTTGCCTTTATACTACCCATACGGGGAGCTCTACGTGGTGGATGCGAACAGGGGGCTCGAAGAGGTGAACTCTGATCTCGTCTCCCTAGTCGAGAGGCTCTTCGGGCCTCCTTAACCCTATCTCGATGAACGACGACCTCACGATCCTTCCGCCCGCCTCGAATTCGTCGCTCCCTATCTTTATGCTCGATACCTCGATGTCCTTGTAGAAGCTCCTCCTCAGTATCTGGACGGTCTCGACGGCCTTGCTTATCGCGCTCCCCCTCGCCCTTAAAACGAGCTCTCGCTCCCCTTCGTCGAGGATGGTCACGCATGCCATGACGTAGTTCATGACCGGCTTGCTCCCGACTATCACCATCCTCATCTAGATCACCGAGGAGATCAAGGCCGCGAAGTAAAGGCCGGCCAAGGGGATGAGCAGCCTTTTCGCCATCCCGAAGGTACGATCCATGCCCTTGGAAAAGCCTTCCCAGACGTCCGATCCCGCCGTCCTGACCTCGCTCTTGAACGAGCCGTACCAGAGCCCCCCATCCGAGAGCTCCTTGCCGGCCTCTTCAAGCATCTTGAGCAGGGTTTCGCCCAACCTTTCCTTCGGCGTGGCTTCGCCGAGGTAGTAATAGCCCTTCGGGTTCCTTATCTTGCCGGAGTTGAAGTGCGTGTCGGTCGTGCAGAGCTCGACGAGCTCGACCCCCCTTTCCTTGAAGATGGCGGAGACGTATTCCTTGATGCCGCCTACGGCGTTGTTCGCATCGGCGAAGACGTAGGCATACCTTTTAGAGCCGACCTCGATCAGTATTAGGGATAGGCCCAAGGGGCCCACGTCGGCCCCGAACCCGTCCCTGACGCTTTTATAGGCAACCCTGAACCTTTCGAGCTTCGCATCCTTCAAGGCTTCGAGGACCTCGATCCCGGCGCTTATCGCATCTTCGCAGTCTTCGTCGGTCGGCTCAGGCCCTCCGGAGTTGTGGGCATCGATCAGCAAGAGCATGAGCCCTTCCTCCTCGGCCTTCCGCTTCAGGGCCTCCAGGACCCTTTGGGGGAAGTCCTCTATGCCGTGCGGGGATGCGGAGATGGTGAGAAGGGCGGCGCCGTCGAACCTTATCCCGCTGACCGTTATCTTGCCCCTTTTGGAATAGAAGGGGTGGGAGCATGCCTCGCCTCTGAACCTCTTCTCAAGCCTCATGCTCGACAGGTAGCGCTCCACCTCGCCCCTAGAGGGAAGATCGGTGTCGTGCCCCGATATACCGTGGGCGACGACGGCATCTAGGCCCAGGTCCTTCACGGCGTTGGAGATGTCGTAGGGGAGGTTGTTGCTACCGACCGAGGCGAGGGGGCCCGGATGGACCCCAGGGATCACGAGCACGAACCCCCGATCGAATACGATGTAGTGGGTCTCCACGGTCTTGGGCTTGCTCAGGCCCTCCAGATGAGATTCGAAGAGCTCCGGGGAATCGCAGATCCATAGCATCATGTAGGTCTTGAACAGGTATATGGGCTTCTGGCCGAAGAACTTCTTACCCTTCGAATCGATGAGTTCCATGTAAAGGGCCGAGTAAAAGACGAAGGAGATGCCGAATAGATCGGCCAAGGGGTTGGAGAACGAGGAGAAGAAGGACGGGCCTAGGAGCGATACGAGGAGCAGAAAGGGCTGAAAGAACGAGGCGAATAGGGACCTTACCGGGTCCCCGAAGAACACGGCCCTGAAGACTATGACCCTGTATCCGATCGCCACGAACATCCCGGTTGCCAAGAGCGTTTGCCCCTTTGAGAAGGGGGACCCTATCAGATAGGTCAAGAGCCAGAAGAGGCTCGAAGTCAGCGATACCGCCGAAAGCCTCTTCAAGCTCGCTATCTTGTTCCTGTACAGCATGGACTTCTCGATGCCCATGCCCAAGGCCAAGGCAACGGGGATGTAGATCGATCTGGCCAAGGGTAGGGCCGAAGCCAGGACGAGCAGGAAAGGGATCAGGAAAGAGAGGGGCAGGTTCACCCAGACGGGTGGGAGGGTGAAGAGCAGTCTGTACCTTCTGGATATGTTCGTGGTGGCGCTCGTTTTACTCATAGAAGGACATCGAGCAGGATGGCGATCACTACGAGCGCTATGGATAGGCCGACCACCAATTCCGGCCTTACCTTGATCCCCTGGGTTTCATCCTCGAAGAACCTCAAAAGGCCGGCGCTAGAAGCCGGTAGCGGGGCCTCTCTCCTCCTTCTCCTGCTACTCATACCCCCAATTCTCCGAGTCCGGTTTTAAAGTTTTCTAAAGATGCTCCACTTCGTTAGAAATCGAAGAGTAGACCTTTAAGAGCAGGGACTTCAGCTCCTCTAGGCCGAGATCGGCCTTTATCAGGTGGCTACCACAACCGGCCCTGCAGTCGCTCGAGCCGAACTTCGGTATTTTGGTCGCATGCCCCTCCAAGGCCTTGAAGATCGCCTGGTTCACCTCACACTCGACCCTCATATCCTCCTTGCACCAGACGGCCCAGAGGAGCTCCGAGTCCTCGTCCTTGAGCAGGTAGTCTATGTGCCAGAAGGTCTTCTTCTCCCCCCTCAGATGCCTCCTCACCCTTCGGTAGTCCGAACCCGTGTATACGTAAAGGCCCTCCTCGAAGTCCAGGTCCCCCAGGCTCCCCACCTTTATCCGCTTCCCCCTAGCAAGCCTTATAACCAGGCTGTAGGCACACCTGACCACGGAGATCGGTAGGCCGGAAGTGTATAAGCTTTGAAGCTTGTAACGCCTGGGGAGAGGGTAGGGGTCATAGAGGAATACGAGCCGGGGGAGGGGACCTACGTGGTAGATGGCGTGATATACTCGAGCAGGCTCGGCTTCGTCGAAGTCGATGAGGAGAGGAGGATCGTGGTGAAAGGGAAGAGGCTCGTAGGGGTCCCGGAGGTCGGGGACGAGGTGATAGTCAAGACGACTCTGGTGCAGAGGAACATAGTGAACGGCGTGATCATCTTCATAAACGGGGTGGAGGTCGATTCTTGCTTCGTTGCCCTCCTACTGCTGAGGGGGGCCCAGAAGAAGATATTCGTCGGGGACCTGATCAGGGCGAGAGTTATAAGCAGGGCGAACGGCGTGGTCCACGTCTCCGTGAGGGAGCCGGGAATGGGGGTCGTGCAAACGGTATGCAACCACTGTGGTGGCAGGGTCGTGAGGTATAGGGCGAATGCGGTGAAGTGCGTCGAATGCGGGGCGGTGGAGGAGAGGCTCCTCTCGAAGGAGTTCGGCAGGTTCGACCTGCCCGTACTCAAAGCTTATAAGCGGATCTGAGGTCGTTAACGCATGGAACTCAGGGTCTTAAAGGAAGGGGATGGGTATAAGATAATCTTGGAGGGGTGCGATTACTCGGTGGGGGACATAATAAGGCACGAGTTGCTCAAGCGAGGATTCCCATCCGGCCTGACCCAGCCCCACTTGCTAGAAAAGAGGTTCGTCATCTACACGAAGGCCGGGGTGAAGGATTTGAAGGAGGCGATAGAGGCGGCGATAAAAAACGTCG
>JAGGXQ010000049.1 GCA_021162925.1 Nitrososphaerota archaeon | reverse complement strand
GGGGAGGGCTGGAGGGGGTCGAGGTTAAGGCGTTCGACAACGAAAGGGAGATGCTCTACTCGATCTTCGAGGCCCTTTTGGATTACCCGTGCGTCGTAACCTTCAACGGGGACGACTTCGATCTCCCCTACCTTTACCACAGGGCTCTAAGGCTCGGGTTCGAAAAGGAGGAGGTACCCATAAGCCTGGGGAGGGAGCAGGCCTACCTCAAGCACGGCATCCACATCGACCTCTACAAGGTGTTCACCAACCGCTCGATCCAGGTCTACGCGTTCGGGAACAAGTACAGCGAGTACACCCTGAACGGGATAGGGGAGGCGATACTCGGAAAGGGGAAGGTGAAGCTGGAATCCGAGATAAACAAGCTGGGCTACGCCAAGCTCGCCGAGTACTGCTTCAGGGACGCCGAGCTCACCTACGAGCTGACCTCGTTCGACGACGACCTGCTGATCAAGGTGCTCGTCACCATCTCCAGGGTTGCGAAGATGCCCCTGGAGGACGTGGCGAGGGTCGGGGTTTCGAACTGGATAAGGAGCATGCTCTTCTACGAGCACAGGCTCATGAACGCCCTGGTTCCGAGGAGGGAGGAGCTCGAGATAAAGGGGGGAGCTTCATCTAGGGCCATAATAAAGGGCAAGAAGTACAGGGGAGGGATCGTGGTAGAGCCCGTTCCGGGGGTTCACTTTAACGTCCCCGTGCTGGACTTCGCGAGCCTGTACCCGAGCATAATCAAGGTCTACAACCTATCCTACGAAACGGTCAACTGCCCCCACGAGGAGTGCAAGAGCAACCTCATACCCGAAACGAAGCATTGGGTCTGTAAGAAGAGGAAGGGGCTGACGAGCCTGACCATAGGCTCCCTGAGGGACCTGAGGGTGAAGTACTACAAGAAGGTGGCGAAAGGCGAGGGGCTGAGCAAGGAGGAGAGGAGCCTCTACGAGGTGATAAGCCAGTCCCTCAAGGTAATACTGAACGCGAGCTACGGCGTCATGGGGGCGGAGACCTTCCCGCTCTACTGCCTCCCGGTTGCGGATGCGACCGCCGCCCTGGGGAGGTACGTGATAAAATCCACGATAAAGAAGTGTGAAGAGCTCGGCATCAAGGTAATTTACTCGGACACGGATTCGGTCTTCCTTGAGAATCCGAGGGAGGAGCAGATAAGGGAGATAAGCGAATGGGCCGAAAGGGAGATGGGGATAGAGCTCGATCTCGACAAGGTGTACAGGTACGTGGCCTTCAGCCAGAGGAAGAAGAACTACCTGGGGGTGCTCGAGGATGGGAGCGTCGACATAAAGGGCCTGACCGGCAAGAAGAGCCACGTCCCCCCGTTCATAAAGCGCGAGTTCCTCAAGGTCATAGAGGCATTGAGCAAGGTCAAGACGGAGGAGGACTTCTCGAAGGTCAGGGAGGAGATAAGGAGCATAGTCAAGGAGAGCTACCTGAAGCTCAAGAGGAGGGAGGTGAGCATCGAAGATCTGGCGTTCAGCGTGATGTTGAGCATGCCCCCGAACAAGTACAAGGTCAAGCCCCAGCACGTAAAGGCGGCCGAGATACTGATGAGGAAGGGGAGGGAGATAAAGGCCGGCGACATAATCAGGTTCGTCAAGACCAACACCCCTCCGGGGGTGAAGCCGGTGGAGGTGGCGAAGCTGGACGAGATAGACGTCGACAAGTACATAGACTACCTTAGGAGCACGTTCGAGCAGATAATGGACGCCCTGGGGTACAGCTTCGACGAGATCCTAGGGGTTACGAGGCTCGAGGAGTACTTCTGGGGTTTCCAGGAGTAGGGATAAGAGATAAATCGGAATTAAGGGATATTTCCGTGTGAGCGGGTGGAAGCTCCTGGGTGTAGTGGTGGGCATCCTGCTCGTCGCGCTAGTGGTCGCCGGCATGGGCCTCTCGTCGGGCACGAAGACCGTGACCGAGACCCTTACCAAGACGACGACCGAGACGAGCACCTCCTACGTGACCAAGACCCTTACCAAGAGCTTCACCGTGACCGTTACGTCGGGGACCAAGGTCGAGTTGCTCGAGGATGGCGATTACTTCGCCAGGGCCAGATCCCTGATATCCAGGGCGAACTCGACCATCCTCGTGATGATGTACGCCATGAAATACGACCCTAAAGAGGTTGGGGATCCGGTCAACCAGCTCCTGCTAGAGCTCGTGGAGGCCAAGGGGAGGGGCGTCGAAGTCAAGGTCCTGGTGGACGACGTGACCGCCAAGAGCTACCCTCAGTCCCTTAGCTACCTTAAGGAGCACGGGGTACCTGTAAGGCTGGACGAGAGCCCCAAAGTAACGACCCACGTGAAGCTGGTCCTGGTCGACGGGAATTACTCCCTGATAGGCTCCCACAACTGGACCGAGAGCGCCCTGAAGTACAACCACGAGCTATCGGTCCTGATAGAGTCGGGGAGCGTCTACGAGGCCCTCGAGGGGTACTTCAACGGCATATGGGAGGAGGGGAGGACGGTTAAAATATAGCGAAGGGAAGGGTATGGCGTGGGGTACGTCGACCTGTACCTGAGCGGGAGGAGGATAAGCCTAGGGGAAGGGGAGGAGGTGGCGAAGCTGATCGGCGTTCCTTTCGATTCGACTTCGAGCTACAGGCCGGGCTCTAGGTTCGGCCCCGACGCCATAAGGGAAGCTTTCTCCCACATCGAGGTATACTCGCCCGAGCTTTCGGTCGACCTGGAGAGGCTAAGGGTCGATGATCTCGGGAACCTGAAGTTCACCTCTAACGTCGAGGAGATGCTAGATGCGTTGGGGAAGGTCGTGTCCGAGCTAGTAGGCGAGGGGAGCACCGTAGGGATTTTGGGTGGGGAGCACACCCTGACCCTCGCTTCCTTTCAGGCCATGCCCGAAGACACGGCCCTGCTCGTCTTCGACGCCCACTTCGACATCAGGGAAGAGTACGGCGGGGCGAGGGTGAGCCATGCGACCTTCCTCAGGAGGCTCATAGAGAAGATCGGAAGCGACAGGATCATGCACCTAGGTGGCAGGGCGGCCTGCAGGGAGGAGTGGGAGTCCTTGGAGGAGCTGTCGCTTGCGAACGTGCCTTCGAGCACGATCATGTTAGGAGGGGCCGAGAGGCTAGTGAAGGAGTTCCTGTCGGACAAGAGGAGGGTCTACGTGAGCATAGACCTGGACGTGCTAGATCCGGCCTACGCCCCGGCGGTCGGGAATCCAGAGCCCCTAGGCCTTACTACCCACCAGCTCATCCGCCTACTGCACTCGATCAGGGGGAAGGAGGTCGTAGGGTTCGACATATGTGAGTATACGCCGATCTACGACAACGGGGCGACCGGGGTCGTGGCCGCAAAGCTCCTGGCCGATATGCTGAGCCTCTCCTACCTGGCTAGAGCGGGTGGAAGGTAGGCCTCTTCGAAAGGAGCTTGGGCAGGGGCAACCTCCTGAACGGCTTTCCTTCGACCTCTTTCTTGACCTCTTTTATCAGCTCCTCCACGCCCATCCTCCTCACCTCCCTCTTCACCCTGTCCCTGACGCTTATCCTCCCGGACTTCACCTCCTCCTCGCCCACCACCACTATGTACCTGACCCACTCCATTTCGGCCCTCCTGACCTTCTTCGAAAGCGTCTCCTCCCTGTCGTCCAGATCGACCCTTACGCCGGAGCCATCCAGCCTCTCCATGACCTCTCTTGCGTACTCTAGGTGGACGCCGGATACGGGTATGACCCTGGCCTGGATCGGTAGGAGCCAGGTCGGCAGGGTCGGGACCTTCCCTTCCTTCATATCCTTGTAGGCCTTTTCGAGCAGGGCGAACATGACCCGCTCTATCGCGCCGCTCGGCGAGTTGTGGAGTATGATCGGAGACCTCTTCACGTTATCCCTATCCACGTACTTTATCCCGAACCTCTCCCCGTTCTCGACGTCTATCTGATCGGTGGAGAGGGCCGAGGCCCTGCCTAAAGAGTCTATGAAGTTGAACTCCCACTTCAAAACGAAGTAGAAGAACCTCTTCTCCCACATCTCGGCGAGGGCCGGCTTCCCCACGAGCCCGACGAGCCTATGGACGAAGTCCCTGTTCTGCTCGTAGAAGTCCTTCGTGAACCTTATCGCGAGCTCGTAGCTCCCGCCCAGGCCTACCCCCTCCAGGACCTCCATGGAGAGCTTCAGCCTCCTCACCATCTCTTCCTTCGCCTGGTCCATGTCGGCGCAGAGGGCGTGGCAGTCAGGCATGGTGAAGGCCCTGAGCCTCCTCAGCCCCGACAGCTCCCCCCTCTTCTCCCTCCTGAAGCTGTACCTGGTCAGCTCGTAGAGCCTGACGGGCATGTGCCTGTAGGATAGCTCCGCATCCTTGGCCATAAGGAACTGGCCGAAGCAAGCGCTGAACCTCAGGAAGAGCTCCTTGCCCTCCGACCTCACCATGTACTGCCTGGCCGGGAACCTGTTCAGGTAGCTGGAGAGGCTCGGGTGAGCGCTGTCGTACATGACCGGGGTCTCGACCTCCATCCCCCCGTACTCGACGACCTTCTCGGTCACGTACTCCTCGAGCAGGGACTTCACCAGCCTTCCCTTCGGGTAGTACCTCATGTTGCCGGGATCGGAGCCTGGCTCGTAGTCGGCGAGTTCGAGCCTCTTCATTAGCTCGACATGTGGCGGTATCACGTGCTCGGCCCTGCTCTTAGCCATCTCGTACCTGGCGAGCCTCTCCAAATCCCCGTAGTTCGAGAAGTCGAACTCATCGACGGGTATCAGCTCCTCTGGGGTTATTATGTACCAGTAGGACTTCAGCTTCTCCTCGGCCACCAGGGCCTTTGGAACCGCCTCCCCACCGATCTCCTTGAACCGCTCGGCTAGGGGGTGGGCCTTCAGCTTCAGCTCGAAGGACTTGAGCCACCCGAAAGGGGCCCTGTGGACCTCGATCCCCCTCTCCTTCGCCTTATCCTCCATGAGCCTGAGGAGGGCCAGGGCCCTAGAAGGGGGGGCGAGCCTGTTGCTCAGGTGCGCATACGGGTATATCAGGAGCCTGGAGGCCTTGAGCTCGTCCATAGACGCCTTCAGCTCCTCGACCGCCCTTACCGCGACTCCATCGTCGTCCCCTTCCTCGACGCTCACGAAGCACACCACGGCATCCTCTACCCGCTCGGGACCGGATGAAGCTTCGGCGCCCTCTATCTCCTTCTCGATCGGCCTGTAATCGATGTAATCGACGTGAAGCTGGAGGAGCTTCATTTCAGGTAGAGGGAATGCCTCATCTTAAAAACCTTAGCCTGTCGAGCTCCCTATCCCTCTTCGTGAGCTTCTTCCAGAGCTTGTGGTGCTCCTCACAGAGGTAGACCCTCCTGCCCGAAGGGGCTACGTCCAGACCCCTGGCCTTCTCCCCGCTTATCGACCTGACGGCCGGCCTTCCGCAGCCCTTCACATCACAGAGCTTGCCCTTGCCTACCTTGCCCAAGCCTGATAGGTTTAAATTATAGAAGGAAATAAACGTTTGGTTTGCTGGAAAGGATGAGGGAAGAGCTCGATCCCCTGCTCAACGACCTAGGGATCAGGGCGTCCAAGGTAGGGGGGCCGAACTTCTGGACGGGCCTAGGGCTTTCCCTTTCGGTCGCGTCGGCCTTCTTCTACTCCTTAAGGATGCCTCAGCTGGGAGGGGGCCTGCTACTCCTGGCGGGGTTCATGGACGTGGTCGACGGGGCGGTCGCCAGGGCGAGGGGGAAGACGAGCCCCATGGGGGCATTTCTAGACTCGATAGTCGACAGGCTGGCGGAGATAGCGGTCTATTCGGGGATAATAATCGCGGGATACACGGAGCCGATCTTGGTGTTGCTCGCCCTCTCCCTATCCCTAATGG
>JAGGXQ010000101.1 GCA_021162925.1 Nitrososphaerota archaeon | reverse complement strand
AGACCCACAGGAGGCTCACCTTCGAGGAGGCGGTCGAAAACCTGTTCAGATGCCCCCTGTGCGGCAACCCGGTCGAGCTCGTGAGCAACGACGAGCTGATAAGGGCCCTGAAGTGGAAGATAAAGCAACTGGAGAGGGATATCAAAAAGTCCGGTGAAGGAGAAAGCGGGAAAGGGAAGCGATCGACTTAGCCCGGTGAGAGTACCGGTCCTTGGCTTCCCCGAGCTCCGAGAAGGTCAGCTCCGATCCTTCGGGCACGAATATGGGATCGAAGCCGAAACCATGCCTCCCCCTCTCTTCGAAGGCTATGCTCCCCTTCGCAACCCCGAAGAAGATCGCGACGAATCCACGAAACCTCAGGGCCACCGCGGACCTGAACTCCGCGTACCTATCGTCGATGCCTTCCATGAGCTTCAGGATCCCCCGGTTCCCCAGCTTGCCGAACACGTAGGAGGAGTAGGGGCCGGGGAACCAGTTCAGGGCCCTGATGAAGAGGCCTGCATCCTCGACGAAGACCGGGTCGTACCTCCTAGGGATCGAGCGCAGGGAGTACTCGGCTATCTCCCCGAGCTCCTCCCCCTGTATCTCGATCCTCTCCCCCTTGAGCCATTCCAGCCTCAGGCCGAACTTCGAGGCTATCCTAGAGGCCTCTTCGAACTTGTGCCGGTTGGAGGTTGCGAACCTCACGTTCATGCGTACCTCCCCCTCCTCTCTATATCCGCAACCCTCCTGACGACCGAGGCCTTTGCCCCTTCCCCCAGGACCTCGGAGTACCCCGAAAGCGCTTCGGAGAAGGCCTTGGGGGCTATGTCGCTGTGCCCCCCTGCCAGGGCCTCCTTCAAAAGGTGCAGATCGACGGCCCTGTCCTCGAGCCTTTCGGAGTGGATCGAGAGGCCGAAGTCGACCATGACCAGCCTCCCCTTGTGTAGGATGAAGTTCGAAGTCGTTGGATCGTTGTGGACTATTCCATGCGCGTGCAACCTGGCCAGCAGCCTACCGACCTCCCTGCATAGCCCCACCGTATCCGGGGATAGCACGTCCTTAAGCCTCGGCCCGTCGACGTACTGCATGACTATGGCCGTGTTCTTGAGGTCGACGAAGTATATCAGGGGGGTCGGGACCCCGGCCTCCCTGGCCTCCCTTATGAACTTCGCCTCGCTTGAGGTCCTAGAAACCCTTATCCTCCTGTCGAGCTTCTCGTGCCTGTACGCCTTGGGAAACCTCACCTTCGCTATCGCGGGCTCCCCGAACCAGCTCGCGAAGTAAACGCTAGCCTCGGCCCCCTTCTTTACGAGCCTCACGAGCTCCAGCATACTTCCACCCTGTCGAACCTCCAATCCTGCCTGACGAATGCTTCGTCCACCGGGACCGAAATCCCGGCCTCGAACTCCAGGGCTCCGGTCCAAGCTATCTGGGCCCCGCAGTCCCCACTGTAGGCCTTCGGGACCACCTTCAGCTCCGCCCCCTGCTCCTCGGCGACGAACTCGAGCATCGACCTCAGCCTCTCGTTCGCGGCCACCCCTCCGACCACCATCAGCTCCCCTTTCTCGCTGAACGCGAGGGCCCTCTCCGTAACCTCGGTTAGCATGGAGAACGCGACCTCCTGAAGCGAGTAGCAGACGTCTTCTAGAGGCTCCTTCGAGAGCAGCTTCTTCGCGGCGGTCAGGAGGCCCGAGAAGGATACGTCGTTCCCCTTCACGACGTAGGGCAGGTCTATGAACCTGTCGGACCTTTTGGCGAGGCTCTCTATCAGGGGGCCAGATGGGGAGGGGAAGCCCGCCGCCCTGCCGAATTGGTCTAAAAGCTGCCCGATCGTGAGGTCGAGGGTTTCGCCGAATACCCTCCACCTCCTAGAGCCGAAGCAGGCTATGGCCGTATGCCCCCCAGATACCAGCAGGACGACGGGGTCCTTAGCCCCGGTGAGGAGCCTTCCGAGCTCTATGTGGCCGATCGCGTGGTTCACCGGGACCAGGGGCTTCCCGTACCTGTAGGCCAAGGCCCTGGCGACGACGGCCCCGACCCTCAGGCACGGGCCGAGGCCTGGGCCGGCAGAGTAGGCTATGGCGTCGAGCTCCCCTATCCCGACCCTGGCGGCATCAAGGCACTCCTTGAGCACTTCAGGGGCGACGGCGGTGTGGTGCCTGGCGGCCTCCCTAGGATGGATACCGCCCTTTTCGGGCCTGTAAACCGAGTTTACGTTCGACAAGATCTCGCCCTTCCTCCCCTTCCTCACGACGGAGCAGGAGAAGGTGTGGGCGGTGCTCTCGATGCCCAAAACGAGGAGCTCGGCCACGGGCGAGAGGGGTGCCTCAAGCTTAAATATTTGTCGCCATCACAAAAATCCGGATGGAGAGGGAGGAGCTGGAGTCCCTGCTGAGCCCGATACGTGATGTGAAGTATGCGGATCTGAGGAGTGTGGAAAGCAGGAGCTACGAGCTCTCGGCTAAGAGGGAGGGGCTCGAATACTCCGAAGGGAGGAGGAGCCTCCTGATAGCCAGGGCCCTAGACGGGGAGTACGGGGTGGCGTGCGTAGAAGGAGGGGGGAGGGAGGACGCTTTGAAGGCCCTGGAATCCGCCGTGAAGCAGGCAAGGTCGGGGAAGGTAGGGCTCGAACTCGCTAGGGTGAGGGT
>JAGGXQ010000047.1 GCA_021162925.1 Nitrososphaerota archaeon | reverse complement strand
TCTCATCGTTCTTGAGCATGTCCAGGGAATCCTTCACGACCTTCCTCACGTTCCTTGGGGTTTGAGGGGATTCATAGACCTGTTGAAGTATGCCCAAGGCCTTCTCCAGCCTCTCTAGATTTTCCTTCTGCTTCCTTCTTTTCGGCATGCACATCACCACAACAGATACCTGAACTGCTAGGGAGTTCGCTTATAAAAATTCCGTCAGGGGCCCTATCGGGCATTCGTCGGAGCCGAGCCTTCCCTCCAGGAGTGGCGATCTCATAATTCGTCATGAAGTCCATGAGAGGAACTCGACCGTTGGTTCCTCTCGGCCTTCGGCTTTACAACCCATCGTAAGACCTTCGGCCCGAGAAACTAGGTCATATTTTTCGTGATTGTCGTGATGTCCTGTATGGCGCAACAGTAGCACATCCGGTCCCTGTGGATAAGACCCTAGGACTGCGTCAGGGTCTCTTCTCGTTAGGTCAAACATCCCTGGACCATACGTTTGCGACACAAGTGACGCAACTTCCTTTCCACCGGCTTCCTCGGCCCTCTCGGAGACCTTATCTAGCACCACCGATCATGTTAACCGTAGGGTTTCAGATCGCCCTTCTAATCCGTTGTGAGAGCATAGACACGTAAAACTTCATTCGAGGCGTCTAGCCCATCGCCTCCTCCACTACTTCTCTTACCTTCTCCACATCCTTCTCGATAAGGGTCCCGACCACGATTATATCCGCCCCCGCCTTCGCCAGCTCCTTTGCGGTCGCCCCATCCCTGATCCCACCCCCGACCATCAGGACGCCCTTGTAGGAGGCCCTGACCTTCCTTACAAACTCGGGAGGGACATGTGACGCAACACCCGATCCGGCCTCCAGGTAAACGAACCTCATGCCCATGTACCAAGCGGCCAGGGAGTACATCACGGCGAGCTCGGGCTTGTACAGGGGGATCGGCCTCACCTTCCCGACGAAGCCTATCGCACCGCCTTCGCCGACCACCAGGTAGCCCACCGGGATCGCCTCGATGCCGTACTTGTTCACCAGCAGGGAGCCCAGGGCCTGGGCCCCCGTTATGAAGTAAGGGTCCTCGGAGTTCAGCAGGGATATGAAGAGCACCGCATCGGCCGATGGAACGACGCCCGAGGCGTTGCCCGGGAATAGGATCACGGGTATCTCGACCCTCGATTTTATCGCCCTGACGACCTTGTCTATCTCGAACTGATCCGCCGCGGTCGAGCCCCCGACCAGGATGCCTCTAACGCCGTACTCCTCGATCTTCGCCGCAAGTCCGGAGGCGATCTCGGGAGGGTTGTTCTCGGGGTCTATCAGGCCGAAGCATATGGTTCCATGCCTTTCGATGTCCCTCCTTATCCTGGACTCCACCTCCCCGTACATCTAAGCCCCCTTCGAAACGTCGTCCACGAACCTGTTGTAGTAATCTATGGGGTCCAGCCCCTTCTCGAACTCGTACTCCTTCTTCTCCCCGCAGCGGCCGCATGAGACGGTTACCTTGCCTTTCTTCACCACGACCCTAACGGCCACGTATCCGCAGTTGGGGCAAGTGTAGACCTTCGGCAGCCTCTTCTTGACTACGCGGATTACCTTTCGCTTTCTCCTACCCAACCCTATAGAAGGCTCTACCTGAGGTTTAAAAGGTTATGCGATCCAGCTCTTTATGAAAATTCCAATCTTAGCACCATTAATAAAAATTATACAGAAATTAGAGAGATAAAAATGTAATTTCTGGAGAACGAAAGGGTAAAATACGTTATACAGAACTGTATAACAATGCTGAGAGAAATGGTAGAAAGGGACGGGCTACTGGGGCAACTGCTCGAGCGTTCGACTTTGACCAGCGCGCAACTCGATACGCTCCTCTCGGATTTCAACGGGAGGACCTTGAAGGAGAAGATCGGTCTCAGGGACAGGCCCGTGAGCAAGGGGGCCTTCATCAGGACGCTCAAGCAGGCGAAGGGGAACCTGAAGGCTTCGGTATTCACCTTACTGCTGCTGGGGTACTTGGGATACCTCGGGGATGAGGAAGTTGGGGCGATCTTCAAGCTCATCGAGTTGCTCAGGAGGGCGAAGGGGAGGAGGGAGGTGATAGGCTTGGTGGATGGGATCGTCGATAGGCTCGTTAAGTGACGAAAAGTATAAGTGCCAAGTTGCGCAACATATCCTAATGATAGAGGAGCTTGTGATTGTTGCGGTGATATTGTCAGTAGCGTCCATTGTGCTATCACTTAAGGTCATGTCGGATCTGAAGAAGGTCGGCGGCTCCGAGGAGCGCCTCAGGGCATCCTTGGAGAGGGAGTTCCTAGAGGTGGATAGGAGGATCTCGGATCTGATGAGGATGTGCATGGATCACGACGTAAGGCTGGGGATAATGGAATCCAAGGGCGTGGAGAAGGGGGTTGCGAAGAGCGAGGTGGAGGCCACGAGCCTCAACGAGACCGAGATCAGGATACTGAAGCTCCTGAAGGGCGGGGAGATGACGGCAAAGATGGTCATAAAGAGCCTTGGGAAGTCCAGGGAGCACACCTCTAGGATGCTGAAGGGTCTCTACGACAAGGGGCTGGTGACCAGGGATGAAGGGAGAAGGCCTTACAGGTACAGGCTGACCGAGGCTGGCTTGGAAGCTCTCAAGGCCTTACCCTGAGCCTGGCCCTCTGGTAGACCCATCCGGATTGGGTCCTCCTTCTAGTCAGGAAGCCCCTCCTCGAAAGCCTCGACAGGTAGGTCGATATGGTGCTGAGCTTTATCGGCTCGTTGTACTCATCCTCGTATAACTCGAGGAGCTCGCTGGACGTGAAGGCTCCGTAAGGGAACTTCTCCTCTATGAGCTTCGATATCCTGCCGACCAGCGTATCCTCCCTGTAAAAGGTCTGCTCCTCGGGGGAGAGCAGGTCGATGAGCTCCATGAACTTCAGCACCTTGTCCTTGGTTATGGAGCCCTCTATGGTGAACGTGTACTTGGCCCCATCGGCCTCGAGCTCTATCCTGACCTTCCTCCTGGCCAACGGGCCGTCTTAACGGGTTCACATATATCCCTTTTAGTTGTGGACTTGTGAACCTGTTAGTCAACTGGGATCGACAAATAATGAGGTGGGAATAAATATTCACAGGTGTTAACAGCTCCAGTGGAAACAAAGGGGTCCCAGGCGCCCGTTTGATGGCTCCAGTGGAAATGGAGGGGTCCCAACCGCCGCTACACCTTGTTATTGACGAGCAGATGGCTCCAGTGGAAACAAAGGGGTCCTAGCTCGGAGATTTTACGTGCGCTATGTAGGAGGGTTGACAGGGCGACCCCCTACCTTTCCTCTGGAATGACCGATGCCTCCTCCGCCCTCCGGTATTTATATAGGTCAAATATATTTATCAATTGAGTAAATGCTTATTTCCGTTAATTATTTAACTCCGTCAAGATCAAAGAAAAGCGGGCTATTTATAGCAACCATAAACAAGCAACCATTAATACTAAAGGGCTATATCTCCAGAGGAAAGGTAGGGGGCCGGGAGCTTGCCAGATGAGCTAGACGTGGTCGAC
>JAGGXQ010000098.1 GCA_021162925.1 Nitrososphaerota archaeon | reverse complement strand
GGGCTCGAGGAGTTCCTGAGCCTCGGCCTCGACGCCCTGAATGGCGTAAGCCGAGCTCTAGGGCTTTAGCTAACACAAAACTTATATTGATGTCAATAGACATCAATTGACATGATAAGATACCTTAAGATCGGCAAGGAGTCGGAGTACGGGACCCCGGTCGACGGGGCCTACGTGATACCGATAACGTCGGAGAGCCTGAAGCTGAGCCAAGGCTTCATAAGGGCCAGGACTGTAGCTTCTAGGTGGCGGGAGATCAGCATCCCAGGGCCGAAGTCGGTTGGAGGTGGGTGGAAGCAGTTCGTCAACTACAAGAACGTCGGCCTGATCCTGAAGGCAGCATTGGGGGGCGAGTCGGTATCGAACCCAACCTCTGGCGTGTGGCTGCACGAGTTCTCGCCGGTAAATTCGAACGAGTTGCCGAGCCTCACGGTTAGGGTTGGGATCGACGTCGCCGAGAAGATCGTAAGCGGCTACGGCGTCGACAAGCTGTCTTTCGAGATATCGCCGACGGATCCGCTCACCCTGAGCGTCGACGGTGTAGGAAGGGACGAATCGATCGGGGAGCTGGATCAGAACCCGGCCTTCATAACCCAGGGCTACATCTCTCCTGCGGATGCGAGCGTCAAGATAGGAGGGGTCGAAGTCGAAGCCGAATCCCTGAAGCTGGAGATCGAGAACAACCTCGCCTCGGACCACCACCAGCTCGGCTCCAGGCTCCTGCCAAGGGTGGAGGTCGGGGAGCTCGAGGTGAGGGGCGAGCTGACGGTGAGGTTCCTCTCGACCTCGCACCTGAACGACTTCCTGAACTGCACCAGGAAGAAGCTCGAGGTCAGGTTCGACGGAGACGAAATAGCCGATGGCTACGGCTACTTCTTGGAGTTCGTCGTCGACTCGATGGAGTACGATTCGGGCGACGCCAACATAGACAGGCGGGAGCGCCTGGTCCAAGACCTGAAGTTCACGGCCGTCAAGGGAGATGGCCCGATACTCCTCGTGAGGCTTCAGAACGACGAGGAATCCGAGTACTAGGGGCGATCGGATGAAGGAGGTAGAGGTGGGGGGTAGGAGGTACAGGATAAGGGCGCCCGAGCCCTGGGCCATCCCCTACCTGAACCTGATAGAGAACCTGGGGAAGAAGGTCCCGAAGTCCCTCGAAGAGGCCGAGAGGGACGAGAGGTTGCTGAAGGAAGCCATCGAGAGGCTGGTGAGGAGGTACGTGGAGCCCGAGCCTAGGGTCGAGGATGTAAGGGCCTTGCTCGTCGAGCTCTCGCTCTACGTGATCGAGCTCAGCAAGAAGGCCGAAGGCGAGGCCAGGCTTTTTCGCAAAGAGCGCGGTGGCGAAGGAGGCGGGTAGGCTCGCCCTCATGCTCGGTAGGCTACCAAGCGAGGTGCTCGGCCTTGACGGACCGAAGCTCGAGCGGTTCATATTCGACGTGAGAATCCTGGCGGAGGTTTTGAGGGATGTGGGTCGAGGTTGATGGGGTCGAGGAGCTGGCCAGGTTCATGGGCAGGATGCCGAGGGAGCTCAGGGCGGCCTTAGGGGAGGCTTTGAGGAGGGCGGGGGAGCGCGCCTACTCGGTCTCTAGGGCAAGGGTCCCCGTGAGGACCGGTCGCCTAAGGGCGTCGATACGGCTCACGAAGGCCGGGGAGCTGAAGTACAGGCTGAGGGCCTCCGCCCCTTACTCCAGGTTCGTCGAGTTCGGGACCAGGAGGATGAAGGCCAGGCCTTACATGAGGCCGGCCAGGGAGGAGGCGCTCAAGTTCCTGGGCCGAGAGGTCGAGAGGAGGCTGAGGAGGCTGATATAGGTTGCCGGAGCTGGGTCTTGAGATAGTCATAAAGGCGAGGGACGAGGCGAGCAAGGTCTTCTCCAGCGTTGGGAGGGCAGCCACTTCCCTCAGGGATAGGATAGGGAGGCTCGGGACCATGGCCCAAGTCGCCGGGGGCATGATCGTCGCCGACCTGGCTTCGAAGGCCGCATCGGCAGTGGTCGACTTCACCAGGGCTGCGGTGGACGGGTTCTCTAGCCTGGAGCACAAGATATCCGAGGTAGTGGCGGCTACGGGCATGGTCGGGGAGGAGGCGGCATCCTTTTCGAGCAAGGTAAAGGAGGTGGCGCTGAGCCTGTCCTCGGAATTCGGTGTATCCGCCACGAACGTGGTCGAGGCCCTTGAGGCCTTGGTGAAGGCCGGGTTGAGCGGGGGAGAGGCGATGGAAGCTTTAAGGTCCTCCCTGATGCTATCGAAGGTCGAGGGGATATCCGCTTCCGAATCAGCGAACCTCCTCGTCTCCACCCTCTCCCAGTTCGGCCTCTCCGCCAGGCAGGCTTCCCTTGCGGTCGACGCCCTGACGAACGCCTCGAAGCTGGGCATAGGGACCGCATCCGAGTACGCAGGGGGCCTCTCCTACGTAGGCTCGATAGCCCATACTTTGGGCCTATCGCTTCAGGAGACCCTATCGGCCCTCGTCCTCGTCGACAACACGCAGAAGGACGCGGTGAAGTCTGGCAGGTATCTGAACGCCATGCTCAGCGATCTGATAAACCACTCCGACAAGCTCGGCTTCTCCCTCTACGACTCTTCGGGGAAGATGCTGAGCCTCTCCGCCATAATCTCCAAGCTCAAGGCCAGGCTCTCGGCCCTCGCAACCCAGGAGGAGAGGAACAACTACCTGCAGCGTGTATTCGGGGAGCAGGGGCTCAGGGCCGCGGTTGCGCTCCTGAACCAGGCAGACTCCCTCAAGGGCCTGGAGGAGGAGATGGGGAAGGCGGGGACGACCATGGAGATGTTCGGAACGGTGATGGACACGTTTCAGGGGAGGCAGGAGAGGGTGAGGGCGGAGTGGGAGAGGTTCCAGATCGAGGTCGGCGAGGCCCTGATACCGGCGTTGGAGAAGCTGTTCTCCGTGTTCGAGGCCAAGCTCCTCCCCGTGCTCGAATCCGAGATCATCCCGATCGTCAAGGGGCCGCTCAGCGACGCCCTGGTCTACCTGGTCGACCCCGTGCTCGTGGGCTTGATAGACGTCTTGGGGGAGCTCAAGGTCCAATTCGTGGCGTTCGTAAAGGGTTGGGAGTTATTGGGCTCTGGGTTCGTTTCTGGGCTGGGCATGATAGAATCGACCTTCTCCTCGGTGATGGGCGGGATAGAGCTCGGCTTGGAGTTGGTATCCTCGTCCCTTGAGAGGCTCTACTCGGCGTGGGTAAGGGTATGGACCGGGATCGCCGTCGCCCTCAAGGGGGTTTACGAGCGCACGATAGCGCCGATCATGGAGGGGCTCAGGCTCATGCTCGAGGGGCTCAAGGTGGTCCCGGCTTTGGGGGCCCCTAGGCCGGCCCCGCCGTTGGGGGTCAAGAGGTATGGGAAGGGAGGGCTCGTAACCGAGCCGACCCTGGCCCTGGTCGGGGAGAGCGGGCCGGAGCTGATCCTGCCCCTGAACTCGCCTTCGGGGAGGCTGGTGGTCGACGTTTACGTGCACGACGATAGGATCGAGTTCAGCAAGAGCATCAGGAGGCTCGTGTGATGCTCTACACCAGGTGTGAAATAAGGAGAGGGGGCGAGTCCATCACCCTGGGAAAGGAGCTCTTATCCCTCACCCTATCCTTCTCCGCTAGGGAGGCATCGACCTGCGAAATCGAGCTGTTGGGCGAGCCACCTTACGGGCTCGGGGACGAGTTGATAGTCTACGCCGGGTCCAGCCCCGAACCCGATGAAAAGGCGTTCGAAGGCGTCGTAGAGTCGAAGACCCTGGACCTGGACTCGATAGGCTCGAGGACCCGCCTTTACTCTAGGGATAAGTTCTCGATCCTGGCGCTCAACAGGGTGGTCGTGGGCTCCTACTCGAATGCCGACGTCGGGGACGTATTGAAGAAGGTGCTGAACGACTTCGCCCCCGAGGTTAACACGGATCACGTGAAGGAGACCGGGGTATTCCTGGAGGGGATAAAGCTGAACTACGTAACGCTCAAGGACGCGATAGACCTATTGGCGGACCTCGCGCTATTCGATTACTTTTCGACCCCGGACCTCGAGCTCCACTTCTTCCCCAAGAGGAGCGTATCGTCCGGCCTGGTCCTAGGCCCTAGGGACCTGAAGCCGACCCCGAAGCTCACCGACTCGATCCTCGATTTGAAGAACGTGGTCTACGTCCTGGGTGGATGGGAGCTCTGCTTGGATGCAAAGCAGGAGCTGGCGAACACGCCACAGGTCTTGGATAAGTACTATGCCGTGCCGTTCGTGCCGAAGGGTAGCCCGCTCAAGAGGTTGAGCTTCTACCTGGAAAAGCTCGGGGAGCCGGATAGGGACTTCTTCGGGTACGTGGCCGAAAGCTCGGAGGGGAAGCCCGGGCCGAGGGTCTGTAGCTTCACGATACCCAAGGCATCGATATCCTCCCCAGCTTGGTACAGCGCGACCGTCGATAGGGAGCTCGAGGTAGGCAAGGAGTACTGGATCGTGCTCGGGAAGGTCGGGGATTCCGACACCTACAGGCTCTACCACGACGGCTCTTCGTCGGAAACCTTGGCCGAATCTCAGGATTCCGAGGATTGGATCCTGCACGAAGGCTCCTGGAACTTCTCCTACAGGCTCTACCACGGCGTCCCTTTGGTGACCAAGGCCGAAGATCCCAGGCTCGTGAAGCTGTACGGCAAGAGGGAAGGGGTGATCGTGGACAGGAGCGTAACCGATAGGGGGATGGCGAAGAAGCTGGCCCTCGCCAACCTTTACAACCTGGGCAGGCCGAAGAGGTCCGTATCACGCCTAACCGTCCTCAACCCGAGCTCCATACCGAAGCCGAACACCCTGATCAAGATAGATTCGGAGTTCTTGAAGGGCGAGTACCTGGTCAAGAAGGTCAAGGTCCGTTGGAGGGGCGGCTTGGAGGTGGCGAACGAGATGGAGCTCGAGGTGGTCTCTTGAGCTCGGATCTCGTGAGGTTCCTCGCCGAGCTGAAGAGAGAGGTAAGGCTCGAAAAGCTCTCCGGAGTAGAGGAGCCGGTGAACTTCGCGACATCCCTGGTGGAAGCTGTGGGCGTGCTGGATTCGTGCTCGCTGGATAGGAACAGATTGGCCTCGTCCGTCTCGCTATCCGTCGCCGAGGTCAAAACGGGCCTTTCTAGGATCGTAGGGACCTTTACGGTCGGTGAAGCGAGGGTCGATGAGTGTTCTCTCTAGGCACAAATCTTATAAAGTCATTTAATATCAATAAATGCTGTATGATGTCTAAGGACGTTTTAAGGGTCGAAGGCAGGGTCAGGATAAGGGTGTTCAAGCTCGGCAGGCTGGAAAGGGATTCGTGCTCCAGAAACACGATCACCTCGGCGGGAAAGGCCTGGCTCTCCAAGCTCATGGTCGGGCAGACCGAAGACTCCCTGCTCTACTGTGGTGTGGGCTCGTCGGATCGGGAGCCGAGCGAAGGGGACACGGACCTCGTCTCCCCCATAGGGCAGAGGAAGCCATCCTCGGACCGGTTCACGACCAACAACGTCGCAACCATCTCGACCTTCTTCGGCTCTCAGGACAACAACGGGGTATGGAGGGAGGTAGGCCT
>JAGGXQ010000135.1 GCA_021162925.1 Nitrososphaerota archaeon | reverse complement strand
GGGGGGCATAGGGAGGCGGCGGGTGCGAAGGTGAGGGAGGAAGAGCTTGAGAGGTTCATCGAGATGCTCAGGGCCGAGTTTTGAAGTGGAGCTCACCTTCGAGCTTGGGGAGCTTTCGGAGACCGTTTACCATGCCCTTAAGCCCGATAACGTGATGATACCGAAGGGGCTCGAAATCTCGATGAAGGTCGAGGGAGGCAAGCTCCTGGTCAGGCTTTCGGGGCGTGAGCCTAGAGTCCTGCTCTCCACCGCCAACGATATATTTGAATGCCTGGAGTTGGCAGTAAGCGCGGTCAGGGTGGGTGAATGCTCGACCTAAAGCTGATCAGGGAGAGGCCCGAGCTCATAAGGGACATGCTGAGGAAGAGGGGGGTCGAGTTCCCCCTCGACAGGCTATTGGAGCTCGACGGGGAGAGGAGGAGGCTGATAACCGAGGTCCAGAAGTTGAGGCACGTCAGGAACGTCGTTTCCGAGGAGATAGCCAGGGCGAAGAAGCTGGGCATGGACTCGAAGGGGAAGATAGAGGAGATGAGGAGGGTTTCGAGGGAGATAGCCGCCATAGACGAGAGGCTGAGGGCGGTGGAGCTCGAGCTCAGGGACCTCCTGCTCAGGTTGCCGAACATACCCCACGAATCGGTCCCCGTGGGCGAGGACGAGAGCGATAACGTGGTCGTGAGGAGCTGGGGCGAGCCCAGGAGGTTCGACTTCAAGCCGAGGGATCACATAGAGCTGGGCCTGATGAACGGCCTGATAGACATCGAAAGGGCCGCGAAGACAACGGGCTCTCGCTCTTACTTCCTCAGGGGCCAGCTCGTAAAGCTTAACTACGCCCTGATAAGGTTCGGCCTCGACTTCCTGGAGAGGAAGGGGTTCGAGCTCGTCCAGCCCCCCTACCTGCTGAACAGGAGGAGCATGGAGGGGGCCGTGATCCTATCGGACTTCGAGGACATGATCTACAAGATAGAGGGGGAGGACCTATACCTCATAGGGACCGCGGAGCACCCTTTGGCCGCGATGCACATGGACGAGGTGCTGAACGGCTCCAGCCTGCCTTTAAGGTATGCTGGGGTGAGCCCTTGCTTCAGGAAGGAGGCCGGGGCGCATGGGAGGGACACGAAGGGCATATTCAGGGTCCACCAGTTCGAGAAGGTCGAGCAGTTCGTTTACTCAAGGCCCGAGGATTCTTGGGAGGAGCACGAGAGGCTGCTCACGAATGCGGAGGAGTTCTACCGGCTTTTGGGCATACCTTACAGGGTCGTGGTCCTGTGCACGGGCGATCTGGGCAAGGTCGCCGCAAAGACCTACGACGTAGAGGCCTGGCTCCCAGGTCAGGGGAAGTACAGGGAGATAGTATCTTGCAGCAACTGCACCGACTACCAGGCCAGGAGGCTCAACCTGAAGTTCAGGGACAAGCCACACGAGGAGGCCAGGTTCGTCCACACGCTCAACAGCACCCTGGTCGCCACCGAGAGGACCATGATAGCCATAATGGAGAACTACCAGCGGGAGGACGGGAGCATAGAGGTCCCTAAGGTTTTGAGGGACTACGTGGGGTTCGAGGTGATAAAGGGCAAACCTTTATAGACTACGTTCGAAGGGGTCTTGAAAATGTCGTCCAGGAGGGCAAGGGAGAGGTGGAGGTCGAAGCTCTGGATAACCGTCTACGCCCCTCCCTACTTCGGAGATGCCAAGATAGCCTACATACCCGTAACCGATCCGAAGAAGGCCGTGGGCAGGGTCATAGAGACGACCCTTTACGACCTTATAGGCCAAGACATGAAGTACTACTCGATAAAGCTTTACTTCAAGATAACCGAGATAGACGAAGAGAAGAAGGTCGCGAGGACCATATTCAAGGGCCACGAGTACGCCAGGGAGTACTTGAGGAGCTTGGTAAGGAGGAGGACTTCGATGGTCGACTTCATAAAGGACTACAGGACCAAGGATGGATACGTGGTGAGGATATTCACGGTCGCCTTCACCCAGCACAGGATAAACACCTCGAAGAAGCACAAGATAAGGCTGATAGCCGACAGGATACTGAGCGAGAAGGTCCCAAACATGACCTACGACCAGCTCGCCCACGCCTTGGTCCTGGAAAAGCTCGCCTCCGACATCCTGGGCGAGGCGAAGAAGATAGCCAGGATAAGGCACCTGGGCATAAGGAAGAGCAAGCTGATAAAGGTCCCGGAGGAGCAAGTGATGAAGCTGGCCTAGCGCTTCCTCCTCTTCTTGTACCCTTCTAGGACCCAATCCGCAAGCCCCCTACCATAGCGCTCGAGGGGGCAGTTCGTCGGGCTTATTATCCCATCGGGCATGCATTGGTTCTCGTAGGGGCAGGTTATGCACGGGACCCCTTCTATCGAGCTGAAGTCGACGGGGAACCTTATCGGGGTGAGCCTATAGGTCCACCTCCCGTTCTTCAGGACCCTCTCCCTCTTTATCAGCTTCCTCCTCTCGAGCCTCAAGGCTATCCTAGAGCCGTCCCTGCTCGTGAGGCCGAGCTCCTTCCAGAGATCGCTCTGAAGCACCCCCTCCTCCCCGCGCTCTAGTATCGCCTTGTACATCTCCGAGGTCAGATCGATCTTCCCCTTAGCCTTCTCCTCCACCATCCGACCTCACCTTTCGGCCTAACTATAAAAAACTTCTACTTGAGCGGGACGTAAAGGCTCGACCTGGATGCCCCTATCCCCGGGGCTCCGTGGACGACGCGCTTGTTCGTGATCGCGTATTCGCCTAGGTAGTGGCCTATCATCTCGGGCTTTATCTCGACCGGCTTGAACTCCTTGCCCGTGTAGACGTGGATCGTCAGGCCGACCATGAACGGGAGGATTATCATATCGCGGCAGTGGGTCTTTATCGGCCCCTTCAGCTCGCCTCTCTTCGCGGCCTTTATATCGTCCATGAGCCTCCTCTGCTCCGGGGTGAGGCCCCTCTTGAGCAGGCTCCTCCTCTGCCTAGAAGGGAGTAGGGATATGGCCTCCTCTAGAGACATCTCCTCCAACTGCTTCAAGGTGTAGCCACGGTATCTGAACTCCCTGGGCATGGGATCACCTCTTCTTCTTCCCGGTCCTCTTCGCGGCTATCGCCCCGACCTTCTGACCTGGGGGAGCGGTCCTCGCGACGGTCTTGAGTTTCTTCTTCTTGTAGGCCCCTCCGAACGGGTGGAACGCGGCGGCCATGGCAACCCCCCTAACCCTCGGGTACTTCCTCCCCCTCGCCCTCATGAGCTTTAGCTTCGCACCCGCCTTCAGGAAGGGCTTTTCGGTCCTTCCGCCTCCGGCAACCTCCCCTATCATCGCCCTGCACCTGGCCTTCACGGTTATGCTCTTGCCGGATGGGAGCTTGATGAGGGCATCACCGTTCCTGAAGTGGGAAAACAGGATCGCGTGCCCCCCGGAGCTCCTCACGAGCTTCCCACCATCCCCGTAGGTGAGCTCGATGTTGCTTATCATGGCTCCATCGGGTATCCTGTAGATCGGGAGCACGTTCCCCACGACCGGCTCGGCCTCCGGTCCTATCTTGATCGTCTGGCCCACGCTGACCCCCCTCACGGCTGGGAGGTAGTAGACCCTCCCGCCTATGCCTATCTTCATCAGGGGTGCGGATCTGCCACGTTCGTGCACTATATCGAGGACCTCGGCCTCCACCGTCTCGTTTTGAGGGAGGTTCGGGTACTTGGCGGGGGCTATCTTCCCAACCTTCGCGGCCCTGAACTGGCTACCGCCCTTCCCCCTCCTCTGGACCAGAACCCTCTTACCCATTCTACACCAGCCTCATCCTGGACGCTAGGTCTATGGCGCTGTACCCCTCCTCGAGCTTGACGTAGGCCTTCTTTCCCTGGGGGGTCCTCGCGGTCCTCACGCTCTTCACCTTCACCCCGTAGAGCTTCTCCACGGCCTCCTTCACCATCGCCTTATTCGCCCTGTCGTCGACTATAAAGGTTAGGGTGTTCTCCCTCTCTATCATGAGGAAGGTCTTCTCGGTTACGTAGGGCCTCCTTATGAGCTCTAAAGCCTCCTCCTCCCTCAACCCACGCTCACCTCGATTATCTTCGGCTCCTTCACCTTGCCCTTCGCCCTTATCGACTCCCTCAGGATTATGAGCCTCTTGGGCGGCCCCTGGACCGATCCCCTGAGTATTATGTAGTCGGTCCTAATTACGCCAAAGTGCTCGAAGAAGCCCTTCGGAGGGAACGGGTTATCCGGGCTCGCCGAACCTATGGCGAGCACCCTCTTATTATACTCGGTCCTCTGGTGGAACCCCATCTGCCCCGCCATCGGGACCGTGTACATCACCGAAGCCGGGTGCCAAGGCCCTATCACCGCTACGGCCCTCACGGTCTTCCTGGACTTGTGGTGCTTCCTCTTCACGCCGAACCTGGTGATCGGGCCCTCGAACCCCTTGCCCTTCGTTATCCCTATGGTATCGACGTAAGAGCCGGGCTTGAAGACCTCCCCCACCCTGAGCTCCTTGCCGAGCTTCGACTTCAGGTACTCGAACTGCTCCTTCACGCCGCCTCCTACGCCTACTTCGAAGACGAACGGCTTCTTCTGGGATAGGCCGGCATCCTTCGGCCTCGTGTAAAGTATGGCCCTGAAGCACTCTATCCTGTCCAAGTTTTCCTCGATCTTCTTCAGGGCGTCGGGGTTCGGCTTTATCCTAACCTTCCTATCCAAGTCCTTCGGTAGCTTGTCGGAGTAAACTTCGGAGAAGGACTTCAGCCCATAAGCATCCCTCACATACGCCCTGAACCCGAGCAAGAAGGCGGGAGGGCAGGCGAGGACGGTCGATGCGTTGAAGAGGGGCTTCCCGAAGTTCGGGGTCGTCTGCCTGTCGTCTATCGTGATCACGTGGATCATCCCCGCCTTATAGGCCGGAAAGCCGAGCAGCCTAACCTCATCGACGCTGGGCCAATTCCTTACCCTAGGCAAGATCCTACTCGCCCTGGCCCTAGGCCTGTAGGCCAGGGAGCCCCTCCTGGGCGCGCTCTTCTTCCTATGGCCCATAGCGCCTTCGGATCGATGGTGCTCTTATTAAGCTTTTACCAGGTTGAAGATCGCCAGGCTGCCCATGATCGCCTCCTCCAGCCTCACCGTCTCGACGCACTGCCCTGGGAACGTGTTCAGCACGAACTCCGTGAACTCTTCGGGGCTCCTGCCGTAGTCCTGAAGTATTTCTCCAACCCCCCTCCTAGGGGAGCCGAAGACCAGGGTTACGGTCCCTAGGTTGCGGAGCCTCTCCATCACGCTCCTGACGTCCCTCCCCTTCCTCGAAGTTATCACCACGCCTCCCCCAAGGGAGCTGAGGAGCTTCGGGAGCGTGCCGACGAGCTTCACTCTGTAGCCCCAGTACCCCGTGGGCTTGGCCAAGGAGCCAAAGAGCGGCTCCTTCCCCTCTATCCTCACGGTGACCCTCTTCCCCTCCTCGAGCCTCCGCCTTACCAAAACCGGTTGCTCAAGGCCGACGTCGACCAGGCTCTCCCTCCCGGAGCGGATGACGACCCCCTCCCTCAGCTCCCCTAGGGCGAGCCCTTCTATCGGGACCTTCGGCTTGTGGTGGGGGAGCTTGAGCGGTGGTATCAACCCCACGTACTTCAGCCTCTCGTCCATCCCGAAGAGCCTCTTCCTTAGGTATTGAGGGGTCTCTAGGTATTCGAGGAAGAGCTTCGCGAATTCGCCATCCGATCTATGCTTACCACCCTCATCCCTGTATATGTAGATCCTGTCGACGCAGAAGATCCCGCACGCCCTCGCTATCGAACCCAGCTTCAGGCTCTTCTTGAGCAGGGATGCCTGCTCGGACAGGGAGGAGTCGGGTATCGCTATCCTGAGCATGCCGGAGATACGCTCATCGCCTATTAGCCCTTTCTGAGGATACCCAGACGGCGACCTTCCTCCTATCCAAGGCCTCGACGACCGACACGACCGGGGCGAAGGATATGGCGAGGTAGGTGAGGTTGAACAGGCCCGTGAACAGCAGGGCCCAGATCAGGGCGGAGGAGTAAGAGCTCAACCCCAGGCCAAGGGAGCTCAGGCTGTATTCGGCGAGCTCTAGGAATCCGGGTATCGTGACGAGTATCAGGTAGTTCAGCAAGGTCATCACCCCGACCCTAAAGGCGGCCCCTAGGGCGAAAGAGGCGAAGAGCCTCCTCCCCTTGCCCCTGAGCTTCAAGAACTCAAGGGCGAGCCACATCCCGCCTAGGGTCGAGAGCATCGACGCGAGCTTCATGGCCGGCCCTATGGGGACGAAGGAGCCGAAGAAGTTCAAGGCGAGCCAGCACACCAGGGAGGTCATGAGCCCGGCTCTGGGCCCCAGAACCAGGAAGGAGAAGAGCACGGGGACCTCCATGAGGTCTATCTCAAGGTAGGGTAGGAGTGGGAACGGAAACCTTAAAGGCGATACGGAGAGGGCGAGGGCTAGGGCCCCGAAGATGGCGGAACCCGAAACCTCCTTAAGGCCCGACACATGGACCCTACCCCTCAATATCTTATAAAATTTTTTATAATACCAAAAATTTGGTAATACGCTTATCTACCCGAACCTTCGAATCGTAGGCGTGGGGCCCAAGAGGGTTGAGGTCAAGGCGCCTTTCATCCTGATCAGGACCGAGAGGCTCCTCTCCCTGATGGATAGGCTCGGCAGGGCGAAGCTCAGCAAGCCCCTCTCGACGCTCATCCTCTACCTCCTGCCCCTCATATCGGGCTTCTCCGCCTACCTACTCCTCCTGACCATGCTCTCGACGATCCAGTCCCAGGAGGTCAGGGAGATCGGAAGGCAGATCGGCCTCTCCTCCTACGTCCTCATACCGGGGCTGAACCCCTACCTCCCGATCCTTTACGGGTGGATAGGGATAGCGGTGGGCGTGGCAGTCCACGAGATTTCTCACGGGATCGTGGCCAGGAGCAAGGGGATGGAGGTCAAGTCCACAGGCCTCCTCCTCCTTGGACCGATCCCCGTAGGCGCTTTCGTCGAAATAGACGAGGAGGAGCTGAAGCGTTCGGGGGTAAGGAACTCGGTCAGCGTGCTCTCAGCGGGTCCGTCCTCGAACGTCCTCCTCGCCCTGCTCTCCTTGGCCCTCCTGCTCGTCGTCGTCTCCGGGATGAGGCCTCTGGTCGATGGGTTGCTGGTGGTCGGGGTCATGGACGGCTACCCGGCCAAGGACGCAGGCGTAATGCCGAAGGACGTAATAGTCGAGGTGAACGGGGTTGAGGTCAGGAACTTCACCGCGCTTTCGGAGCTGGTGAAAGAGGACGGGTTGCTCGAACTCAAGCTCTACCGCCCTTCTTCGGGATTCCTAGACTTGAAGCTGAAGCCGAAGCCGACGGAAAAGGGCCCGATGATGGGCGTCCAGCTCCTAGAGCTGGGGAGCTGGGATAGGCTGAGGAGGTATGAGCGTGAAGCCGTATTAAACCCGATGATAAACTTCGTCCCCCCGACCATGGCCTACGGGTTCTTCCCCTTCTCCCCTCCCTTCTGCGATTTCTACTCGCACCCCTTGGGCCCGTCCTACCGCTACCTGGCGGAGCTGCTCTACTGGACGTGGTTCGTGAACGTGAACGTAGGGATATTCAACGCGATCCCGATATACCCGCTCGACGGTGGGAAGGCCCTGAAGTTCGCCCTCGACCCCCTTAAGCTGGGCAAAAGGGTTAAGGAAGCCATAACGCTCGGCCTCAGCCTCTTCTTCCTCTCCGTGATCCTCCTCATAGTCTTCGGCCCCTACATCTTATCGTAATGGAAAAATACCTCCGGCCCCATCAATACTGGATGCGGAAAAACTGGAGGGAAGAGGTAACGGAGAACCTGGAGTACTACCTCGACACCGAAGAGGGTAGGAAGGAGCTGGAGAGGCTGATGAAGGAGGAGGCCAGGGTCATCCTAGGGAGGTTCAGGAGGATCAAGGAGATCATATGGCTGGGGAAGTACTGCAGGAGTTGCAAGTACTTCTCCGAAAGGAACGGGGTGATGAGGTGCGAAAGGTTCGACTGCAGGCTAGTGAAGCCGTTCTACGGGAGGCCCATCTGGCTCATAGCGGTCGACGAGAACGGCAGGGCCGAGCTATACGTCGGGGACGTAGATTGGAACAGGAAGGCGATAGACGTATCCGATCTGGTGGTCGAGAAGGCCATAGAGCACGTAAACGGAGGCCTCCCCTACCCTTGCTACGCCCCGAACGAATTTTGATCGAATTATGCATTAATTTGAACCGAGCCGCTTTTTATCGAAATCCGGAACCCATAAACGATGAGCGGGTTCGAGAAGAATTGGAATTATTCGAGGAAGACGCCCGTAAGCGAGAGGATAAAGGAGGCCGTCAGGAACGATCCCTTGAGGGCCAGGCTTGAGGAGGCGAGGAGGAGGATAAGCTCCCAGATAAAGCTGCTAGATGGTAGGCTTCAATCCCTTAAGCAGAGGGATAAGACGCTCTTCAAGAAGGCGGTATCCCACATTCAGAAGCACGAAATGGATCAGGCAAAGGCGATCACCAACGAGATACAGGAGATCAGGAAGATAACCAAGATGGTCGAGGGGCTCAAGCTCGTGCTCGAAAGGACCGAGATGAGGCTCAGGACCGTGGAGGACCTAGGGGATGCGGTCGCAACCCTCGCACCGGTTGGCGGCGTCATAAGGAGCGTGAAGAAGGAGCTGGTCAAGGTCGTCCCGGAGGCCGGGATGGAGATGGATGCGCTGACCCAGAGCATATCCGGCTTCGTGACCGAGTTCACCAACCTATCCGGCTTTACAATAAACTTCGAGGCTATGAGCGAAGAGGCGGAGAAGATACTGGCGGAGGCGGAGAGCGTGGCGGAGGCGAGGATGGGGGACGAGCTTCCCCCACTACCCCCGCTCAAGGACGAGTCCTAACCCTCCTAGGTTTTCGGCCACCGGCTTGGAGGAATGGGATATTTAGCACGAATAGGGCAAACTTATAAAGACGCTGGGATAAATCGTTGAAAGTCGATGAAGGTAAGCGATGCCAACAGGGTGCTCAGAAGCGCGATAATAAAGGAGTACTTCATACCAGGGCTCAAGAGGCTCGGCTTCTCCGACTCCGAGTTCAAGCATCCCAGGGTGGATGGCTCCGGCCTATCGAAGGGGCCGCTGCACCTCTTCTTCGACGTCGAAACGGGTTGCGAATACGGAGACGGGGATGAGTGGTTCATGGTCGAGTACATCTTACCCTTCGACGAGCTCCCCGACGAGCTCAAGTCCCCCGAGTATTTCACCAGGATGCCCACGGATGAAGGGTACTGCTGGAGGCACAGGGAGCTGATCAGGTACAGGAGGGGGAAGGTGAAGAGGCTCGACGAAGCCCTCACTTACCTGAACTCGAAGGCCGAGGAGCTTATAAGGGAGCTTGAGGAGAGGGGCCTCACTTCATCCACTTCTTGAACGTGAAGATGACCCTGCCGACGGTCACGGCGTAATCCCTTCCCTCCTTATAGGGCTCGATGTAGACCTTCTTCGGCATCGGCAAGTCCTCCACGAGCCCGTCCAGGCTGGGGTTGGAATCCACGGCCTCCTCGATGAGCTCCACCTTTTCGTAGACGCTCTCCTCCGCCTCCCCCTCGTCGACGCTCCTATCGGCGACCCCTACTTCGTAGACCAGCTCGTAGAGGTAGCCGGAGGTAGAGGCCTCTCCCCCTCCCTCCTTCCTGACGAAGGATACCCAGCCCGATGGGTAGCTCTTGAACCCCTTAGGGAGCCCGATCACCCACTCGAACTCTAGCCCTTCCCTGGAGCTGAAGAGCTCCACGAGCTTTTGGGCTATCTCCTTGTAGGTCATGCCGTTACCTTCCCGAAGTAGCTCGAATAGGCGCTCAGGATGTTTTCGAGCCTTTCTTCGGCGTGCTTCACCATCGTGAAGTCGTTCGACCTCCTCGCCCTGAAGATCCCAGCGCAGTACTCTGCCAGGGCATCGGAGATCGCATCCGAAATCTCATCGGGCATCGGGTAGATGCCAAGGGCCTTGAGCTTCACGTCAAGCTCCGAGGAGGCCGAGTAAATGAGGTCGTTGAGCTCGCCGTCGAACCTGTCCTCGCTTATCCCCAGCCACAGCTTCACCTTATCTATGGTCGTGTACATGGGATCACCAAAAAATTTGGGGTTAGGCGGTCACGATCTTCACGACCGCCTTCGGCTCCAAGACTGCGCTCGCTATCCTGTGGCTCCCGACGATCCAGAGCATCCTCTCCCCTATCCTCCTATCGGTCTCTATCTGGAGGTTCCTGGATATGCCAAGGCCCACGGCGCCTTTCTTGAAGACGAACGAGTGGTAGGTCGTTATCGCCGGGGTTCCAGAGCCGCTGCCAGTTGGGACCTTCGTCGAAACGGCCAGGTCTACGCCGTAGAGCCTACCTACGACCCCGCTGTCCAGGCCCTTCAAGGCGCCGTACTGCATGGCCGCCTTCACGTCCGAATCCTCTAGGAGGTCCTGGTACTGCTTCGGCGATAGCACCGCGACCAGGCTGCCCGGCTCTATCCCGTACCCCTCTCTGCTTATCGCCATCACCGCCTCGCTTATCCTCTTCGCCTTGAACGTCATGCCCGACGTTACGTCGGATTCGGAGCTCACCGATCCGTCCCCATAGATCACGGAGGCCATGTCTTCGGGGGCGAGCGCGTCCAGCTTCCCCAATATCTCCTCGTCCTCGTCTAGGATCGCCGCTTCGAGGAAGCTCCTCTCTATCGCATCGACTATATCGGGGGTCGAGGACTCTATGACCGAATAGCTTATCCTCTGCTTCGCCCCCCTCTCCGTGGGGATCACCGTGATCTTGTCGACGGTCTGGGCCGCATCCTCGGGGACGCTACCCTCGCTCAGAGCCGCGAAGCTAGGGGTCGAAACCCTGGTGAAGTTTACCCTATCCGCACCCTTCGGTATCTCGACGACCTTGGAGAACTGCCTGAGCCCCGCCTTCAGCCCGGCCGGGAGGGTTATCACATCGGGTTGCCAGAGCTGGCCCAGCGCATCCGAAGCCGAGGTCGCGTCTATAGCCTCCTTCACCCTCCTGAGCGCCTCGTATATCTTCATCCTCCTATCCCCCTTCCCTATGACCTCTCCAGGCCTCTCTACGACGTGCTTCCCGAAGAGCCTTATCGACTCTACGACGACGTTCGCCTCCGGTATCCCTGGGACCGCGACCAGGCTCAGCTCCTTGAACCTCAGCCCTCTAGGGACGCTGTATCCGTCGAACGAATCTATCCTCTCGTAATCTGCTCCTAGGCTCACGTGCCTTATCTCCCCGTCCCTTATCTTGCGCGCTATTTCGTCGTCGGTTATCTCGCCCTCGAACTCGACCGCGAACGACTCCGGGTTCCAGCTGAGGGTTGCGTAGCCGATCTCGTTCCCCGCGCTTATGTGCTCCAGGTATATCGGGACCTTCCTCCCACCGAGCCTCCTGACCGCCTGCTCCAGCTCGTTCGGTAGGTAGAGGGTAAGGTTCCTGCTCACCCTGGGTATGGCCAAGGTGCCCCTGATCTTCGTCCCCTCCACCACCAAGCTTTTTGACATCATATCACATCATTCAACGTCTTGTATAGATAAACTTTGTGCTAGTCCAGCCTCCACCCCATATCGGCGAGCATCCTCCTCGCCTCCTCCTTGCTTATAACTCCCAGCTCGAATGCCCTCATGACGTCCCTGAATTCGAGCTTGGGGACGTCGGGCTGGCCCCAGTTCATCCTCACCTTCGAAGGGATCCCGCTCTGCTTCAGCACCCTGTCCCATATCTCGTTTTCGACGACCCTCTTCACGAACCTCTGGACCGATCTCACCTTCCTTTCGGAGATCGCTATCGCGGCCTTCGCAGAGGCCTCGGTGAACCCCGGCGTCGTGAATAGCTTTATCACGGGGGTCTGAAGCCCCGCCAGGATCTGGTTCTCGACGTAGGATATGTACTCGCCGAACCTAGCCCTGGGATCGAGCTTCACCTCCTTTATCTCGACCTCTTTGTTGGTCAGCAGGTCCTCGCCGGCTTCCAGCTCCCTGATCAGGGGGGCTATCTCGTTCTTGAGCACCTCGTCGCTCGTCCCCTTGAACTGGTATATGTGCCTTGGCAGGTAGTGGTGGAGCACCTTCCTCATGTCGTCCTCCATCTGGGCCTTTATTTCGATCAGGGGAGGGACGTACTTGCCCTGGTAGCTCCTCCCCTCTAGTAGCTGGTGGATCATGCCTATTCCGAACGCCGAGTTGTTTACCGGGTTGAACCTGAAGTGCACGACCCTGCCGCTCTCCAGCTCCCTTTCTCTACCACCTTCCCTGAGCTTGTAGTACAGGGGCTTCAGGGATTCCCTATCCCTGACCACCTCGACGACGCTCGAAAGCCTGATCGGCCTCAGCTCCTCGATCGACGTGGGCTCGACCAGCTCTAGGAAGGAGTTCCCGGCGAGCACCACCTCTTTCACCACGCACTTCAGCAGGTTGTCCATCCCCACCCTCCGGTTGAACTCGTCTATCACCTCCTTGGCCCTCTCATCCTCGCTGTAGGTGTAGAACCCCGACCCTAGGACCTGATCGGTCAGCAGATCCACCGCCGCCGCTATGTAAGGGTCCCCGAGGTAGGCGTTTATGTAGCTCTCGAAGGTTATGCTCGGCCTCTCCACTATCCTGTCCTTCAGCAGGACGACGACCCCGGCGCTCTCCTTCCTCCTGAAGAGCCTAAGCAAGGCCATCACCCTCGAAGAGCTTCAGCAACCTCCTCCCCTTTTCGGTTGTGCCGTACACCTTGACCTCGAAATCTCCACGCTTCCTGGTCCCCCTGACCTCCAAGAAACCCTTAGAGAGCAGGAACTTCACGTACCTTATCGCGGTAGCCCTGTTGAACCTCCTGGATAGCCTGTAGACCGTCATCTCCTCCTCGTCGCACAGCTCCAACAGCTCCAACAGGCCGTCCAAGTTGCAATTCATTTGACATCTATTACAAACAAAACTTTATAAACCTTTCGTTGCTAATCATTAGTGATGAGTGAAAGTCATAGGAAGTCTGTTGGAGGGGAGTACAGGAGCAGGGCCGTAAGCCTCCAGAAGGACGTGTCCGAGCTCCTAAGGAGCTACTACAGCAAGCACAAGGACTACCTGATGGTCAGGTACAGGATCAGGTCCTTCTCGGACTTCGTGAACTTCGTCATATACCGCTATCTGAAAGAACACTTTCAAGAGCTTCTCGAATGAGCTCCCTCTCTTCCTTCCCGGCCTTTTTGAGTAGCAAGAGGGTGAGCATCCTGAGCCAGTCCTCGATCCTCTTCAGCTTCGCCTCGTAGTACTCCTTGTCCAGCTCGTACAGGTGAGAGAAGTCCTTGAGCTCGAGGAGCTCCCCCTCCAGCTCCCCGATCCTCTCCTTCAGCTCCTCCTCGAATAGCTTCAGATCATATCTAACCATGTCAAGTAAAGTTATATAGAACCATTTAATAAACTTTAACCCTAACCCTTCACTACGACCACTTCCTTACCTTCGTTCCGGCTTTAACCCTTTACCGCTTCGATCGCGTCCTTCACTTTGGTCCCGGCCTTGACGGTCACTATCCTTATCCCCTTGTCCTTCAACAGGGAGCTCGCCCCAGCGCCGAACTTGGCCCCGACCGCCACCTCGGCCCCGAGATCGACCAGGGTCTTTACCATTATCGGCCCCGTCCCGAACTTGTAACCCTTCGCCGGGTTCTCGACGACCTTGACCAATTCGACCTTCTCGTTCACATCCAAGACCGTTATGCTATCCGCCCTGGAGAAGACTTCGGATATCTTCGCATCCAGCCCTCCTTCCCCCTCAGTCGCAAAGGCGACCCTCATCCCACTAGTTTATGTGCAATGACACATTTAAACCTATCTCTACTTGTACTTGGCTACGAGCGCCAGGGCCCCGACCCCGATCATCAGGATCGACATGGTGTAGTACAGCACGGATAGGTGGGGGACCAAGGGGGTCGTGGCCGTGAGGATGAGCAACGTGATCCCTATGCCTAGGAGAGCTGCCCCGACGATCCTGAGCAGCAGGTCGAGCGGTCGCATATAGGAGCGTTCTCTTCGCTCTTATAAATGTTGGCAACCCTTATAAGGGCACTCACGGATCGGGAGGTCCGTCAGGTGGTAGGTTGGTATCGGCAGAGGGGGAGCATTGGCACACCCTTATCCACAACGGGGTCGCATTTCCCGAGCCCTACAAGCCGAAGGGGCTGAGGGTGAGGTTCAAGGGGGAGGAGATCGAGCTTAGCCCCCTCGCCGAAGAGATGGCTTACGCGCTCGCCAAGAAGAAGGGGACCAGGTACTTCTCGGACCCCGTCTTCCTGGAAAACTTCATGAAGGACTTCAGGGCTCAGGTCCCAGAGCTGAGGGATGCGAATTTCGAGGATGTAGACTTCTCGGAGTTCTTCGAGCTCGTCGAGGAGGAGAAGCTCAGGAAGGAGGCGCTCACCAAGGAGGAGAGGAAGAGGCTCGCGAGGGAGAGGAAGGAGAGGAGGGAGGCCCTGAAGGCGATATACGGGTATGCGATACTCGACGGCAGGAGGGTCGAGGTTGCCAACTGGATGGTAGAGCCCCCTGGCCTATTCATGGGTAGGGGGGAGCACCCGCTCAGGGGCAGGTGGAAGCCCAGGATAACTCACGAGGACGTGGTCATAAACATAAGTGAAGGGGCCCCGATCCCGGATGGGAACTGGAAGGCCGTGGTCCACGACAGGACGGGCATGTGGATAGCGAAATGGAGGGACAAGCTCACCGGCAAGATGAAGTATGTATGGCTACACGAAAGCTCCCCCTTGAGGCAGAAGAGGGATAGGCTGAAGTTCGAAAAGGCGAGGAGGCTGGAGAAGCGCATAGACAGGGTGAGGAGGCTGATAGAGAAGGGGCTGAGGGCCAGGGATAGGAAGACCAGGATGGTCGCGACCGTCTGCTACCTCATAGACAAGCTCTGCGTCAGGGTCGGGGATGAAAAGGACGAAAACGAGGCGGACACGGTGGGGGCCACGACGCTGAGGGTCGAGCACGTCAAGTTCGACGGGGGTAGCATAAAGTTCGACTTCCTGGGAAAGGACGGGGTCAGGTGGATGAAGGAGATACCTATCGAGGATGCGGACCCGAACTTCATCAGAAACCTGAAGGAGTTCATGAGCGGAAAGGACGCCGGGGATCAGATATTCGACGGGATAAACTCGAAGCGGGTGAACGAGTTCCTCTCCAAAGGGATGAAGGGGCTTACCGCCAAGGTCTTCAGGACCTACCACGCGACCAAGGTCGTCAAGGAGTACCTAGATGGCCTGGACCTAGATGATGGTGAGGAAGAGTTCGTCAAGCTTTACCACGTGAAGATGGCGAACCTCCTGGCTGCGATAAAGTGCAACCATAAGAAGGCCGTCCCGAAGAACTTCGAGGAGAGGCTTGAGAAGAAGCTGAGGAGGTTGGAGGAGCTCGAAGCCAAGCTGAAGGAAGTGAAGAGGGAGAGGAGCCTGAACTCGATAAAGAGGAGGATAAGGAAGCTGAAGCTACAGATCGATCTGATGTTGAAGACCAAGGAGTACAACTTGAGCACGTCGCTGAAGAACTACATCGACCCCAGGGTCTTGGTGGCTTGGGCTTACAGGGTCGGCCTGAATCCGGAGAAGATATATCCGAAGAGCCTGAGAAGGAAGTTCAAGTGGGCCTTCAGGAGGCCCGTGCTAGCCAAAACCCGATCTTCCGACCTATAGGTCAAGGTCTTTCATAAAACCCGAACTTTCCTGAAACATCGTCCCGATCTTTTTGATAATTTTTACATTCTTTAAGGCGAAAAATTTATAAGAATTTTAACTCCACGTGGGGGCGGTGTTCGGATGCCGAAATCGAAATCGGATGGAACCGAGTTCAAGGGTTGGAGGTACGTCTGCCTCACCTGTGGGTACACGACCATGAGCATCAAGGACGCCGTGGAGCACATAAAGAAGAACAAGGATCACCAGCTCTCCAGGCAGGAGTTGTGAGCTCCATAGCTCCTTGAGTTTCGGGATAGCCATATAAGCCCTCCCACGGGATAGGGGCCTATGGACGTGGACGGCTTGGTTAGCGATGCTAGGGATGGGCTCGAATCTATTTTATCGAGGCTGGCAAAGGGCTCCGACCTCAAAGCGCTAAAGGACGATTTCTTCGACGTTTACGTCCTGCTCGAAAAGGCCGTCTTCCTTTACAAGCTCGAAGGATCGGTCGAATCGCTCGAAGGGTTCGAGAAGGTCGATGGCAGGCCAGAGGAGCTCGTGGTCGGGGCCCTAGATCTGCTCGAATCCTTCCTAAACGATCCCGACGGCCCCGATAGGCTCAAGATGTTAAGGGGTGCTAGGAACAGGATAAAATCGGTGCTCATCCTTTTGAGGTCTCGACGGGCTTGAAGGATAGCACGCCCTTGCTCACCCTAAGCTTGTAGGCGTCCCTCACCCCTTTCTTGTGCAGGAACCTCTTGACGTACGCCTTCAGCCTATCGGCCTTTACGTCCCCGACGTCTATCAGCTCGCCGTCCATCTTCACATCCAAGATTTTGGAGAGGAACTCGAAGAGCCCGTCTTCCTTAAGCCCCTTCGGATCCACCTTCATACCAAGGCGTGAACCTGAAAGGTTTAAAAATCATCCCATCAGGGCCAGGAACCTCTTCGCATCCTCCCTCATGTGGATGTTGTTGAACATCACGTATCCACGCATGCCCTTCACGAGCCTAGAGAGCCTCTTGAGCTCCTCGTCGCTGTACCTGTAGGCGTAGGGCCTCTTTCCGAGCCCGTGAAGCCTGAAGTAAGAGATCCCGAGGTCGTAGAGCGGTAGCCTTATGAAAGGGTCTACTATGTGCACGAGCTCGAGCCTCTTCGCTATGCGGGTCCAGCCCGTATCCTCGAACCAGGACCTGTGCCTCAGCTCTATCCCTATCGCTGCATTTCTCTCGACCGAGGAGAAGAAGGCCTCCAGGTTCTTCACGTTCTCATCCTTGTTGGCGAAGGAAGGGGGGAGCTGGACCACGCAGAACTTGCAGTCTATAATATCGCAGATCTCCATGCTCCTCTTCCAAGCCCCGAAGTTCTCCTCGGTCGGCTTCAGGTATCCGTAGTTTTCTGCACCAGCTTCGGGCTTTTGGCTTCCAGCCCTCCTCCAAGTCGGGCTGCTTACCGGGTGGGTCACCCCTTGAAATACCTTCATGGTGAACTCGAAATCGCTTCTGACGCTCTCCCTCCATCGCTTTGCGGTCTTTGGCTTTGGGAGCCTGTAAAAGGTGCTCTGAAGCTCAACTACCTCGAACTCCTCGGCGTACCTGCTTAGGCTCATGCCCGCGAGCCCGCAGCAACCGACCTTCGGCTCAGTAGGTGCAGTAGGCGCCAATGCAACCACCGGAGTACTCCGAATCGACCGAGACGAACTTCTCGAGCCCCATGCTGTCTATCCCGCCTATGGTGAGGACCTGGTTCTTCTTCGAGCCGTACCTGTAGACGGTTATCCCCTTGCACTTTAGCTCGTGTGCGAGCCAGAACGTCTTCTTCACGTCTTCGGGTATCGCATCGTGCCTAAGGTTCACGGTCTTCGAAACGGCGTTGTCCACGTGCTTCTGGAAGGCCGCCTGCATCCTCACGTGCCACTCCGGCTCTATCTCGAGCGCGTTCCTGAATATCCTCTTTACCCGATCTGGGACCTCCTTCAACCCCTGGACGCTGCCGGTCTTCGCTATCTCCATGATGAGCCTGCTTGAGTAGAAACCGTGCTTCTTCGCATACTCCTCGAATACCTTGTTCACCTCGATCAGCCTAGCGCCTTCGAGCACGTTCCTGACGTAGGCTATCGAGAAGAAGGGCTCTATCCCGGAGGAGCAGTCGGCTATTATGCTTATGGTGCCGGTCGGGGCTATCGTGGTCACCGTTGCGTTCCTCATGGCCTTGTAGCCCTTCCTCTTCCACACGCTCCTGTGGAAGTTCGGGAAGGAGCCCTTCAGCTCCCCAAGCTCTTGGGACGCTTTATGCCCCTCCCTCTCTATGAATCTCATGATCCTCTCCGCCCACCTTAGCCCCTCTTCGGAGTCGTAAGGGACCCCCAGCTTCGCCAAAGCTTCCGCGAAGCCCATGACCCCGAGCCCTATCTTTCGGTTCGACTTCGTCACCTTTTCTATGATCTCCAATGGGTATTTGTTGGCATCTATGACGTTGTCCAGGAACCTGACGGCGAGCCTGACCGTTTCCCTCAGCCTCTCCCAGTCCAGGTCGCCTTCTAGGACGAACTTCGAGACGTTTATCGAACCTAGGTTGCAGGATTCGTAGGGGAGCAGGGGTTGCTCCCCACATGGATTCGTCGCCTCTATCCTGGTCCCCAAGATCGGGTTGTGCCTGTTTATCTCGTCTATGAAGAGGAGGCCCGGATCGCCCACCTTCCAGGCCATGAACGCGATTAGGTCGAACACGTCCCTCGCCCTGAGCTCCTTCACGACCTCCCCGTTCCTGGGGTTTATCAGGGGGTATTTGTCGTCGTCCTTAACAGCTTTCATGAACTCGTCGGTGACCGCTACCGATAGGTTGAAGTTGTCCAGGTAGCCCTCCTTCGACTTGGCGGTTATGAAGTCGATTATGTCGGGGTGATCCACCCTCAGGACCCCCATGTTCGCACCTCTCCTCCTCCCTCCCTGCTTTATCACGTTGGTCGATTCGTCGAATATCCTCATGAAGGTGACCGGGCCCGATGCCGAGCCCCCCGTCGTGCTTACGTAGTCGCCCTTCGGCCTCAGCTTCGAGAAGTCGAACCCGGTGTTGTGGATCACGGCCAGGCCGAACTCCCCAGCTAGGTAGTTGCTCCCCCCACTCACCGTCAAATCGTAGAAGGTGGTCCCGCCACCTCTCTCTACCCTCTCCACCTCGACCAGATGGGGCCCGTCGGGTAAATCGTCGAGCCTCCTAGGAAGTTCGAAGGTCAGCGTGTATCTCCCCCTTACCATCACCCTTAACCCCAAGAGGGATGCCAAGGACGATAGGTCCTTAGCAAGCTCCTCGTCCTCCAAATTTAAGGTGGCCTCGCCATCCTTCAAAGAGCCCCTGGCCTCAACGAACCCGGATAGGAAGGCCAGGATCACGCCCGGAGGGGACTTCGAGATCGCTTCGGGGACCCTGCCGACCTCCACGAGCCCCCCATCCGTAGCCAACCCGCCAGCCCCTCCCAGAGCGAGGCCCAAACGCCTCCCGAATTCCTCGTCGAGTAAGTGGCCACCGATCTTTCGATATTCGTTAAAGGGCCAATCCTTAAGGATCGAATGGTCGGGGGCTATAAGCAGGTCGCCTCTCTTCAGCTCCTCAGCCCTCT